>DASRES010000054.1 GCA_035651955.1 Acidimicrobiia bacterium | reverse complement strand
CGGCTGCATCCTCGGCGGGCACGGCATCACCGCCTGGGGCGGCACCTCGGAGGAGTGCGAGCGCAACTCGCTGCACATCATCCGCACCGCCGAGCGCCTCCTCGCCGAACGCGGCCGACCCGAGCCGTTCGGGCCGGTGCTGGACGGGTACCAGGCCCTGCCGGAGGGTGAACGCCGGGCGCGCGCCGCCGCGTTGGCGCCGCTGATCCGCGGCCTGGCCTCCACCGACCGGCCGCAGGTCGGCCACTTCACCGACGCCGAGGTGGTGCTGGACTTCCTCGCCCGCGCCGAGCATCCCCGCCTCGCTGCCCTGGGCACCTCCTGCCCCGACCACTTCCTGCGCACCAAGGTCCGCCCGCTCGTCCTCGACCTGCCCGCCACCGCCCCGTTGGACGAGGTCGCCGCGCGGTTGAAAGAACTGCACGCCGCGTACCGCGAGGAGTACGCCGCCTACTACGCCCGGCACGCCACCCCGGACTCGCCCGCGATGCGCGGCGCCGACCCGGCCATCGTGCTCGTTCCCGGCGTGGGCATGTTCTCCTTCGGCAAGGACAAGCAGACCGCCCGCGTGGCAGGCGAGTTCTACGTCAACGCGATCAACGCGATGCGCGGCGCGGAGTCGGTGTCGACGTACGCGCCGATCACGGAGGACGAGAAGTTCCGCATCGAGTACTGGGCGCTCGAGGAGGCGAAGCTGCAGCGGCTGCCGAAGCCGAAGCGCCACACGGGCCGGATCGCGTTCGTCACCGGAGGCGCGAGTGGGATCGGCCGGGCGATCGCGCAGCGGCTCGCGGCCGACGGCGCATGCGTGGTCGTCGCGGACGTGGACGGCGACAAGGCCGGGCACGTCGCGCGCGACATCGGCGGCCGGGACGTCGCGCTCGGCGTACCGGTCGACGTGACCGACGCCGCGCAAATCGAGGCGGCCCTCGATGCCGCGATGCGCGCGTTCGGCGGCGTCGACCTCGTCGTCAACAACGCCGGCCTGTCGGTGTCGAAGCCGCTGCTCGACACGACCGAGGCGGACTGGGACCGTCAGCACGACGTGATGGCGAAGGGCAGCTTCCTCGTCGCGCGCGCAGCCGCGAGCGCGATGATCGCCCAGGGCGTCGGCGGCGACATCGTCTACGTCGTCTCGAAGAACGCGCTCGTCGCCGGCCCGGACAACGTCGCGTACGGCGCGACGAAGGCGGACCAGGCCCACCAGGTCCGCCTGCTCGCCGCGGAGCTCGGCCCGCACGGCGTCCGCGTGAACGGTGTCAACCCGGACGGCGTCGTCCGCGGCAGCGGGATCTTCGCGGGTGGGTGGGGCGCGCAACGCGCGGCGGTGTACGGCGTCCCCGAGGCCGAGCTCGGTGCGTTCTACGCGCAGCGCACGCTGCTCAAGCGGGAGGTGCTCCCCGAGCACGTCGCGGACGTGGTCGCCGCGATCGCGTCGGACGAGTTCAGTCGCACGACCGGACTGCTCGTCCCGGTCGACGCCGGCATCGCGGCGGCGTTCGTCCGGTGAGCCCGGAACGTCGCGTCTTCGCCGCGGTCGACCTCGGTGCGACGAGCGGACGGGTTGTGGCCGGCATCGTCGACGGCGACGCGATCGGGCTCGAGACCGTGCACCGGTTCCCGAACGGCGTGCACGAGGCCGTCGGGCACCTGCGCTGGGACCTGACGACGCTGTACGACGAGGTGCTCGCCGGGCTCGCCGCGCTCGCCGGCCGGTACCCGGAGGTCGAGTCGATCGGGATCGACACGTGGGGCGTGGACTACGGCCTGCTCGACGGCGAGGGCAACCTGCTCGCGGAGCCGATCGCGTACCGCGACGAGCGCACCGCATCCGTGGTCGAGAGCGTGCACGCGCGCATTCCGCGCGACGAGCTGTTCGCGATCACCGGCTTGCAGCTCCTGCCGTTCAACACCATCTATCAGCTCGCCGCCGAGCGGCGGGGCCCGTGGTGGGAGAAGGCGGCGCGCGTCGTGCTGCTGCCGGACCTGCTCGCGTACCGGCTGACCGGCATGCTGTGGACCGAGGCGACCATCGCGTCGACGACGGGCCTCGTCGACGTGCGTACCGGCGAGTGGTCGACCGTGCTGCTCGACCGTCTCGAGATCCCGCACGAGATGCTGCCGCCGATCGAGCCCACAGGCGTCGCGCGTGGACGTGTGCGCGCGGACCTGTGCCGGGCGCTCGGGTTGCGCCCCACGACCGTCGTCACGACGGTCGGCGCGCACGACACCGCGTCCGCAGTGGCCGCCGTGCCCGCGACGACAGGCGAGTTCGCGTACGTGTCGAGCGGTACGTGGTCGCTCGTCGGTCTGGAGCTCGACGCACCCGTCCTCACCGACGCGGTGCGCGAGGCCAACTTCACGAACGAGCTCGGCGTGGACCGCCGCACACGCTTCCTGCGCAACACCGGTGGCCTGTGGTTGCTCGAGGAGTCGCTCCGCACGTGGCGCGAGCGCGGACACGACCACGTTCTCCCGGCACTGCTCGACGCCGCCGCCGCGCTCCCTGCGGGCGGTCCGGTGGTCGACGTCGACGATCCCGTGCTCGTCGCCCCGGGCGACATGCCGGCGCGCCTCGCACGTGCCGCGAAGCGTGAGCTCGTGAGCCCGGCCGAGACGGTCCGGTGCGTCGTCGACTCGCTCGCGGCCGCGTACGCCGCGACCATTTGGCGGGCGTCGCAGCTCGCGGGACGACGGGTGGACGTGGTCCACGTCGTCGGCGGCGGATCGCAGAACGACCTGCTGTGCCGGTCGACGGCCCAGCTGCTGCAGGTACCCGTCGTCGCCGGTCCCGTCGAGGCGACCGCGCTCGGCAACGTGCTCGTGCAGGCGCGCGCGCACGGCGCCGCACCGGCGACGCTCGAGGAGCTGCGCGCGAACGTCGCGCGCTCGCCGTCCACACGACTGCGGAGGTACGACCCGTCGTGAACCCCTACCGCACGCTGCGCTCGGTCATCCGGCTCGAGCGCCTCGAGACCGACCCCGTCGAACGCCGGCTGCGGCGCGCCGCATCGGTCGCCGACCTGCGCCGCGTGGCGAAGCGTCGCCTCCCGGGCGGCGTGTTCGACTACATCGACGGCGGCGCCGAGGACGAGCGCACGCTCGCGGCGAACCAGGCCGCCTACGCGAGCACGACGTTCCGTCCCCGCGTCCTCCGCGGCGTCGCGAAGGTCGACGTGTCGTCGGCCGTCCTCGGCCGTCCCGTCGGCTACCCGCTCGTCCTCGCGCCGACCGGCTTCACGCGCATCGCCGACCCCCAGGGCGAGCTCGCCGTCGCCCGCGCGGCCGAGCGCGCCGGCCTGCCGTACACGCTGTCGACGCTCAGCACACGGTCGATCGAGGAGGTCCGCGCGGTCAGCGACGGTCGGCTCTGGTTCCAGGTCTACGCATGGCGCGACCGCGCGCTCGTGAAGGAGATGATCGACCGCGCGAAGGGCGCGCGCTACGAGGCGCTCGTCCTCACGGTCGACACGGTCGTGCACGGCCGGCGCGAACGCGACGTCCGACGCGGGTTCGAGCTGCCCCCGAAGATCGGGCCGGGCACGTTCGTCGACGGTGCCCTGCACCCGGCGTGGACGTGGGCGTTCGTGCGCAGCGAACCGATTCGGTTCGCGAACGTCGTCGGACGTGAGGTCGGCGACGGCGCGTCGCCCGTCACGCTCGCGGACTACATCAACACGCAGTTCGACCCGACGTTGTCGTGGGCCGACGTCGAGTGGCTGCGCTCCGTCTGGGACGGGCGGATCGTGCTCAAGGGTGTCCAGACCGTCGCCGACGCGGTGATCGCGGCCGACAACGGCGTCGACGCGATCGCGCTGTCGAACCACGGTGGCCGTCAGCTCGACGGCGCGCCCGCCACGTTCACGCTCGTCGCCCCCGTCGCGGACGCGGTTGGCGGCCGGACCGAGATCATCTGCGACGGCGGCGTGCGGCGGGGGAGCGACATCGTGAAGGCGGTCGCGGCCGGTGCGAACGCGGCGATGGCCGGGCGCGCGTACCTGTACGCGCTCGGCGCGGCGGGCGAGCGGGGTGTCGACCGCGTCCTGCAGTGGTTCCGCGCCGACATGGAACGCGTCATGACGCTGCTCGGTGTGTCGAGCGTGGGTGAGCTCGATCGCTCGTTGCTGGACCTTCCGGAGGGAGAACGGTGACCGACGTCGTACCGACCCGGCTGCGCATCGAGCACGGGCCCCGCCCGCTCGGTGTCGCGTTCGCGCGGCCGCGCCTGTCGTGGTGGCTGCCGCCGGGCTCGAGCCGTCAGCGCGCGTACCGCGTCGAGGCGACCGTCGACGGCCGGGCGACGACGACCGCGGAGATCGAGGCGGAGGAGCCCTTCCTCCAGCCGTGGCCGTTCGACCCGCTCGGCTCACGCACGCAGGTCTCGTGGCGCGTCCAGGTCCGCGACGACGCAGGGTGGACCGACTGGTCCGCGCCCGACGAGTTCGAGACCGGGCTGCTCGACCTCGACGAATGGGACGCGCGCTTCGTCGGCGCGCCCGACGGCGTCGACCCGCTGAACCCGCGCGGCGAGCGGGGCGCGTTGTACTTCCGGCGCACGTTCGCGGTCGACGAAGCGGTCGAGCGCGCGCGCATCTACGCGACCGCGCACGGGATCTACGAGCTCCACCTCGACGGTGTCCGGGTCGGTGACCTCGAGCTCACGCCCGGCTTCACCGCGTACCGGTCCCATCTCGAGGTGCAGACCTACGACGTCACGCCGTTGCTCACACCGGGCGAGCACACGCTCGTCGCGACGGTGACCGACGGCTGGTGGCGCGGCAGCGTGGGCTTCACCCGTGAGGACTGCTGCTACGGCAAGGCACTCGCGCTGCTCGCACAGGTCGAGCTCACCGACGTCCGCGGCAACCGGCACGTCGTCGCGACCGACGAGTCGTGGGACGTCAGCGGCGACGGGCCGATCGTCGCGGCCGATCTCATGGAAGGTGAGCGCGTCGACCAACGCGTCCCGTTCCCCCCGGTCACGGGCTGGACCGGGGTGGACGTCGTCGCGCCGCCGGATGCCCGGTTGACCGTGTCGCCGGCCCCACCGACCCGCCGGGTGCAGGAGTACCGACCCGCGTCGGTGACACGCCTCGACCCGGGGCGTCAGGTCGTCGACCTCGGGGCCAACATCAACGGCTGGGTGCGCGTCGCCGGCGCGGCACTCGGCGACGCGGGCAACGTCGTTCGCCTTCGTCACGGCGAGCGGCTGGGTGAGGACGGCGACGTCGACGTGCGTCACCTCCAAGCGTTCGACTTCGTGACGCGGACGTCGCTCGGAGCCGGACAGGTCGACGAGGTCGTGAGCAGCGGTGCGGGCGCGCCCGACTTCGAGCCGCGCCACACCACGCACGGCTTCCAGTTCGTCGGTGTCGACGGCGCACGCGACCTCACGACGGTCGACGTCACCGGCGTGCTCGTGCAGACCGATCTCGTCCGGACGGGTCGGTTCCGGTGCAGCGACGAACGCGTCAACGCGCTGCACGAGGCGACCGTGCTCAGCTTCCGCGACAACGCGTGCGAGATCCCGACGGACTGCCCGCAGCGCGAGCGCGCCGGTTGGACCGGTGACTGGCAGCTGTTCGCCCCGACGGCGTCGTTCCTGTACGACGTCGCGGGCTTCAGCGAACGGTGGCTGCGTGATCTCGCGGCGGACCAGTGGGACGACGGGCGCGTCCCGAACTTCGTCCCGGAGCCGTTGCCGCCCGCCGCTCGGACGAACGCCATCGCGAGCTACCTCACCGGTTCGGCGGGATGGGGCGACGCCGCGGTGCTCGTCCCGTTCCAGATGTGGCAGTCGTACGGCGACGTACACGTGCTCGAGCGCCAGTACCCCTCCATGCAGCGGTGGGTCGACTTCGCGTTGGGGCGCGCGGCCGAGCACCGGCACCCGTCGCGCGTCGCCGCACGACCCGAGCCGGCACCGCACGAGCGGTACCTGTGGGACATCGGGTTCCACTGGGGCGAGTGGTGCGAGCCCGACGCGGACACCATGCCCGTCATGACCGGTGAGCGGGACGTCGGCGAGGTCGCGACCGCGTTTCTGTTCCGTTCGCTCTCGACGCTCGCCGAGGTCGCGCGGCTCGTCGGGAAGCCAGACGACGCGACGAGGTACGACGATCTCGCGCGCGAGGTGCGCGCCGCGTGGCAGGCCGAGTACGTCGCAGCCGACGGTGAGGTGACGCCCGTGACCCAGGCGAACCTCGTGCGCGCGCTCGCGTTCGGGCTCGTCGACGACGAGCACCGCACGCGTGTGGCGGACGATCTCGTCGCGCTCATCCGCGCCGCGGGCACCCACCTCGGCACGGGGTTCCTCGCGACACCGTTCCTGCTGCCCGTGCTCGCCGACACCGGCCATCTCGACGTCGCCTACGAGCTCCTGCTGCAGACGACGCCCCCGTCGTGGCTCGCCATGATCGAGGCCGGTGCCACGACCGTGTGGGAGAACTGGGAGGGCATCGACGCGGGCGGCAGCGGGTCCCTGAACCACTACAGCAAGGGTGCGGTGGTCTCGTTCCTGCACGAGTACGTCGCCGGGATCCGCCCGATCCCCGGCGTGCCCGCGTACCGCCGCTTCGAGATCCGTCCCTGCCCCGGGGGCGGCATCACGTCCGCGGAGGCGCGTCTCGACACGCCGTACGGACCGATCGCGTCGTCGTGGCGGGTCGAGCACGGTGCGTTCGTGCTCGACGTCGAGGTCGCGCCCGGCAGCGAGGCGGAGGTGACGCTGCCCGACGGCGCAACGCACGCGGCCGGTCCCGGTCGTCATCGCTTCGAAGCCCGGATAGCGTCGTGACGACCGTCAATTCCATCGACCGCCTGGCGCAGATCCGCGCGCGCGTCGACGCCGAGGGTCGCGTGCGCGTCAGCGACCTCGCGCTCGAGCTCGACGTCTCCGAGATGACCATCCGGCGCGACCTCGACACGCTCGCGGAGCAAGGCCTGGTCCGGCGCGTCCGCGGCGGTGCGATGGCCCTCGGTCCACAGCTGTTCGCCGACCGCTTCCGTCAGCAGACGCGCGCGAAGGATCGCATCGCCGCGAAGCTCGCGGTCCTGGTGGGCGAGACGGGGGCGATCGGCGTCGACGCGTCGACGACGTTGCAGCGGCTCGCACGCTCGATCGACGGCGCGCGCGACCTCACGGTCGTGACGAACGGTCCCGAGGCGTTCGCCGCGCTGCAGGACCGGCCCGGCGTCACCGCGCTGCTGACGGGCGGGCAGCTCGACCGCAGGACCGGAAGTCTCGTGGGTCCCCTCGCGGCGCGGGCGGCGCGTGATGTGGCGCTCCGGCGCCTGTTCGTCTCGGCCGCCGGGATCGACCCGAGCGGTACGACGGAGACGACGCTCGAGGAGGCGGACGTGAAGCTCGCGCTGGCGGACGTCAGCGGCGAGATCGTCGTCGCCGTCGACCACACGAAGCTCGGCCAGCGCGGGTCGGCCCGCTGCCTCCCCGTGGAGCGGATCGACGTCCTCGTGACCGACCTGGATCCGAAGGACCGGCGCCTCGACGCGTACCGGCGCACCTTGAAGGTGGTGTGACGATGACGTTCCGGTGGGGCGTGGTCGGGCCGGGCGCGATCGCCGCGCGGTTCGCCGACGGCATGACGCTCGTCGACGGCGGCACGATCACCGCGGTCGCGTCACGCGCGCTCGAGCGCGCGAACGCGTACGGCGACAAGTACGGCATCGCGACCAGGTATGCGAGCTACGAGGACCTCGCCGCGGACTCCGAGGTCGACGTCGTGTACGTCGCGACCCCGCACTCGCGGCACGAGCGGGACACCGTGGTGCTCGTCGAGGCGGGCAAGCACGTGCTGTGCGAGAAGCCCTTCGCGCTGAACACGCGGCAGGCACAGCGCATGGTCGACGCGGCGCGCGCGCACGGCGTCTTCCTCATGGAGGCGATGTGGACGCGCTTCCTCCCCTCGTACCGTGCGCTGGTCGACGTGCTGGGCCGCGGCCGGATCGGCGCACCGCTCGTCGTCGAGGCGGACTTCGGGTTCCGGATGCCGGTCGTACCGGAGCACCGGTTGTTCGACGCGAGCCTCGGCGGCGGCTCGCTCCTGGATCTCGGCGTGTACCCCGTGCAGCTGTGCTCGCTCGTGCTCGGCACTCCCGACCGCGTCGTCGCCGACGGCGCGATCGGGGAGACGGGTGTCGACGAGCGGGTCGCCGGCGTCCTGCACCACGCCGATGGATCGCTCGGCGTCGTGAAGGCCGCGATCCGCGCGTCGTTGAGCTGCACGGCGCGCATCACGGGGACGGACGGCTGGGTCGAGCTCCCCGCGTTCATGCACTGCCCGGACTGGATCACCGTCGGCGGTCCCGGTGGGGTGGAGCGCATCGATGCCGCGTACGCCGGTGACGGACTGCGCTTCCAGGTCGACGAGGTGCACCGCTGCATCGGCGACGGACGCACCGAGAGCGACATCATGCCGCTCGACGAGACGCTGCGCATCATGACGACGCTCGACGCCATGCGCGCGCAGCTGGGCGTCGTCTACCCGGGCGAGTAGCGCGCGTCTCCTACTCCGCGAGCTGACGTTCGAGCGGGCCGATGCTGTCGCGCAGGCCGCCGGGCCGTGACACCGCGAGCCAGGAGTCGCGGTGGAGTTCGACGGCCTCGCGCAGGTCGTCAGCCATCTCCCGACGATCGGGCGCCTTGGCACCCGCGCGGGCGAGCAAGCGGTACGCACCGTGACGCGCCAGCCGCGTGGCCGCCGTGAGCTGCAGCGTGGCGGCGGCCGCGTCGCTCGACGTCGGCTGCGAGGCAGCGATGTCGTCGAGCGCAGCGTCGAGGTCGTCGACGACCGAACGGACCGCGTCCGCATCGGGTTCGCCGAACGCGAAGAACATGGCGTCGGGCACGAGCGCGGCCTGCAACGGGCTGCCGTTCAGCGCGTGTTGGCCGGTGCGCGACCACACCCGGCCGATGCGGTCGAGCACGCGCCCCAGGCGGCGCGTCGAGTCGCCCAGCACGAGGTCGTCGATCGCGGCCGTCACGTCGACATCGGGGCTCGTGTCCCCGCACCACGCGGCGGCGCCACCGAACAGGATCCCGGGGAGGCTGACGACCGGTGGTTGCAGGTGGCCGTTGTCGCCCCAGTCGGTCACGAGGACTCCGTCCGCGCGCCGGTCGAGGCCGGTGCGGACCGCGTCGTCGATGTTCCCGAACGCGTTGTCGACCCGACCGACCAGCGAGTTCCACGTCGACGTGCCCGGCGCGAGGAGGTACGGGCGCCCGACGTCGCCGTAGTGGTCGAGCAGGTGCGCGAAGCCGTCCGTGAGGTCGCCTTCCGCGTACCCGAGCCGCGCCATCAGGTCGTCGAACCACGGCGGCAGCGGACGCGCGACGGGAGCGCCGGGCTGCTCGTAGGTCCAGGGCACCGGGACGACGCCAGCCGGGAGCTCGCGCAGCAGCGCCGGCTCGTGACGCAGCATGTCGTCCCACATCTGCACCTCGTAGCCGTCTGCGAGCAACGGCGTCGCGATGCGCAGCACGTGCTCGAGGAAGACCCGGCCGCGTGACGTCTGCTCGGCGCGTTCGCGGCTGACGCCCTGGCCGAGCTCCATCGCCTCGTCGCAGCCGATGTGCACGCGCCGACTCGTGAAGCACGCGAGAAGCTCGTGGAGCAGGTCGAGCGCGAGTCGCGCGTTGTCCTCGGTCGGCGCGAGCACCGTCGGCGGCAGCACGACCCCCGGCATCATCTCGAACCCGTCCGGGCTCTCCGCTCGCGCGCGGTACTCGTCGTGCGCGAGCCAGCGGCCGAAGTGGCCGAAGACGTTCTGGTTCGGGACGAGCTCGATGCCCGCGGCCGCGCAGACTCCGTCGAGCCACCGGATGTCGGCGGGCGTGAGCGGCGACGCGTCGCGCCACACGACCTCGTGGTCGCGGTACGCGAAGGTGTGCTCGGTGTAGAGCTGGAGCTGGTTGTAGCGCGCCAGCGCGAGCACCTCGACGAGCCTCGCGAGCGTGTCACGGGTCGGGACGCGGTCGCGGGAGACGTCGAGCATGTATCCACGCACCGAGAAGGCGGGTTGATCGGCCACATCGAGCGGCGGTGTGCCGTGGCCACGCCGAGCGAGCTGCGCGCGAACCGACTCGGCATGACGAGCCCCCGCGTCGTCGGCGTGCGCGATCCTGACGCCGTCGGACCGCACCTCGAGCGTGAACCCCTCGGACGGCAACGACTCGTCGACTCGTCGGTCGACGGCGAGCGTCGCCACATCGACGTGCGCGCCGTCGTGGACGACGAGATGGCGCGGACGGGGGAAGAGTGCGATGTCGTCGGCGCTCACGCGCGACGGTCTATCGCGACGGGCGGCGCTCCTGCTCGGCCTTCCACCGACGCTCGCGCTCCGGGACGATCCGCGCGCGCTCGCCCGTGGGGCGGAAGTCCAGCGTGTCGACGCCGAGCGCGTCGAGGACGACGCGCTCGACCGGCGTGTGCTCGCGCGCGTCCGAGAGGACGAGCGGATCGCGCAGCATCGCGGTCGTGTTGGAGATGATCCGCAAACGGTCCGTTGCGTTCACGGATGCGGTGTGCACGACGTACGGATGAGCCCAGACCACCGTTCCCTGCCGGGCGGTCAGGGCGCGGAAGTCGCGCGCCCGGGAGACGATCTCGCGAACGGGGAACCCGCCCGGTTCGACGCCCTCCCGGTGCTCGTCGAGGAACCGCGCGATCGGCGCGATCGAGTCGGCGACCGCGTACGTCGCGCCCTGCCGTTCGGTCACGTCGCGCCAGAACACGATGCCGAGGATCCCCTGCTCCGGGCTGTCGAGGAAGTGCCGGAACCAGTCGCCGTCCTTGTGCCAGCCGGCCGTCGGTGCGTCCCACTGCTCGGGCGGCCACCAGGCCACGTCCGGGTCCGGGAAGTTGACGATCAGGTTGTCGGCCAGGTCGCTGAAGGCGAGCGCGTCGCGCCCACCGACGAGCTCGTACAGGACGTCGGCGGCTCGCGGCGCGACGTCGGCCAGGGCGAACACGGTCGTCGGTGCGAGATGGGTGGGGCCCGTCGGCCACGTCGAGCGGTCGTCCTCGTCGACGCCGATGTCCGCGAGACGGCGCGCCACGACCTCCTCGCAGAACGCGGGGTCGAGCGCGTCCTCGACGGCGACCATTCCCTCGCGTATGAATCGTTCCGCGTAGTCACTCACGAGCAACGTCTCCCGTGCGACGCAAAGGTCGTAACGCTGTTATATCAGCACGGATCGTCGCTCGTCAGCGGTCGCCGAACGGTGTGGGCGCGTACCGTCCCACCCGACCGCTCCGCCCGGCGACGGAAGGACCACCTCCTGATGAGCGACGTGCACGACGAGATCGAGGCGATCAAGCAGCTGAAGGCCCGGTACTTCAGGCTGATGGACACGAAGGACTGGGACGCGTTCCGGGACGTGTTCACGCCCGACGTGGAGGTCGACACCTCCGTCGACGGTGGCGGTGTGGTGCACGGCGCGGACGCGTTCGTCACCTTCCTGCGCGGCGTGATCGGTGACGTCACGACCGTCCACCAGGGACACATGCCGGAGATCACGATGACGTCGCCGACGACCGCGTCGGGCGTCTGGGCACTCGACGACCGTCTCTGGTGGCCCGAGGGATCGCCGCTGCGCGCGATGCACGGGTTCGGTCACTACCACGAGACGTACGAGAAGACGAGCGGCGGCTGGCGCATCAAGACGCTTCGGCTCACGCGCCTGCATCGCATCCTGGAGACGGCCGAGTGACGACGGGACGAGGAGCTCGAATGAACGGCGGGGCGCTTCGGAGGTGGGGCGTCGCGGCGGTCATCGTCGCCGTCGTCGCGACCGCGTGCACGACGTCGCGCGGCAACAAGGCCGCGAAGACGACGGGCCGGTCGAGCGCGTCGTCGCAGGGTGAGGCGCTCGGCCAGGGCGTCACCGCCGGCACGATCAAGATCGGGTTCTCCTACATCGACCTCGAGGCGCTCGCCAAGACGGGGATCATCAAGATCGACCACGGCCCGTACGAGCAGATCATCACCGCGCTCGTCGACGACCTGAACAAGCGGGGCGGGATCAACGGCCGGCAGGTCGAGCTCGTGACGGCCAAGTTCTCGGCGATCGGCAACACGGACCAGCTCGCCGCGTGCACGAAGTTCACCGAGGACGACAAGGTCTTCGCCGTCCTCAACGGGTTCCTCGGCAACAACGACCTCTGCGTCGTGCAGCAGCACCAGACGATCTTGATCGGCGGCACGTCCAGCGACGCGCAGCACGCCCAGGCCCGCGCACCGTGGGTGACGTGGGACCCGAGCGCCGAGCGGTCCATCGACGCGCTCGTTCGGGCGCTCGGCGAGGCCGGTGACCTGAAGGGCCACACGATCGCGGTGTACGCGGCGCAGGCCGCGTACAAGCCCCTGCTCGACGTCGGCGCGAAGGCGCTGAAGGACGCCGGCTACAAGGTCGCGGACGTCGCGTTCAACGACGCGCCCGACAACGACGTGCAGGCCGCGGCCGCGCAGGACAAGGTCATCGCGCAACGGATGACGAGCGAGCGGGTCGACACCGTCGTCGACGTGGGGCAGTTCATCCCGGGTGCCGACTTCGACGCCGCCGGGTTCCACCCGCGGCTGTACTCGACGTCCGTCGGCAACATCGCCGCCGCCGTCTTCACGAACCCGCTGGGCAAGTTCCCGCTCGTCGCCGGTCTCGCCGCGCCCGGCGCCGAGCTCTCCGACCCCGCGATGCAGCGCTGCGTCCAGGTGTGGAAGCAGGCGACCGGCAAGGACATCGTCGGCCCCGAGCAGGAAGACCTGCAGGGCAGGTCGAGCGGGTACGTCGCGATGCAGATCGCGTGCTCCTCGCTCGACCTGTTCACCGCGGCGGCGAAGGCCGCGGGGAAGAACCTGAACAACGAGACGTTCGCGAAGGGGCTCGCGACGCTGAGCCACATCGACCTGCCGGACGCGCCGGACGCGTCGTTCGGACCGGACAAGTTCGACGGGCAGGACCGGTTCCAGCTCCAGAAGCTGGACCCGACCTGGAAGCAGGGCTCGGGCAAGCCGCAGTTCGTCGACGTCGGCCCGGCGTTCACGCTGACGAGATAGCAGCGAGCGGGACGTGCCCGCGCCGCTCGCCATGGCGGCCTCTCGACATGACGGAAGCCCTCGGGTATTGTCCCTAAGCCTTAGGGGTCCGTGAGTCCCGACGGCGCGTCGAAGCGGAGGACCAGCCCATGGCGGACGGTGAGCGGCTCGTCTCGGCGGACTCGCACGTCCGCCTGTCGCACGACCAGATCAAGTCGCACCTCGCGGTGAAGCACCACGACGAGTACGACCGCGCGGTCGACGAGTTCACCGCGCGCGTCATGGCGAGCGGTGCCGGCAAGGCCAACGCGTCGGCGATGCAGCGCTACGACCACCCCGCGTTCAACCGGCCCGGTCACGGCGATCCGTACGCGCGCCTCGAGGACATGGACACCGACGGAGTCGACGCGGAGGTCGTGTACTGCGAGGTGAGCGCGTACCGCTACCTCTACCTGCTGCGCGACGGGTGGCGCGAGGCGACGCGCGCGTTCAACGACGCGATGCACGAGTTCGCCAGCGCGGACCCGAAGCGGCTCGTCGTCTCGTATCAGATCCCGATCCACGACGTCGCCGCCGCCGTCGACGAGGTGCACCGCGTCGCCGCGCTCGGCGGCAAGTCGCTGCAGCTCCCCGTCTTCCCGACCGAGCTCGGTCAGCCCGACTACTTCCACGAGCGGTACGACCCGCTGTGGTCGGCGATCAGCGAGACGTCGTTGCCGATGTGCTGCCACATCGGCCTCAACACCGCGCTCGACGATCTCACGCGCCGCGACCCCACACCGCAGAACGGCGTCATGGTCCCGATGACCGGGCTGAGCGCGGGCGAGGCACTCGGCATGTGGATGCTCACCGGCGTCCTCGAGCGCTTCCCCGAGCTCAAGCTCGTGTTCGTCGAGCCGGGACTCGGCTGGGTGGCGTGGTACCTCTGGATCGTCGACGACATGGCCACGCGCCAGAAGTACGACTTCCCCGAGCTGCGAGAGCTCCCGAGCTTCTACTTCCACCGCAACATCTCGCTGACGGTCATCGACGAGCCCGACGGGCTGCAGCTGCTGCGTCACCGCATCGGGGTCGAGAACATCATGTGGTCGACCGACTACCCGCACCCGGTGTCGACCTGGCCGCGCTCGCGCGAGATCGTCGACGAGCAGTTCGCCGGCATCCCCGCCGAGGAGCGTGAGCTGATCGTCTCCGGCAACGCGTCACGCGTCTGGAACCTCTGAGTGCCTCCGAAGCGTCACGCGAAGCCGCTCGACCGTGACACCGTCGTGCGGACGGCCGCGGACATCGCCGACCGCGAGGGTTGGTCCGCGGTCACGCTCTCGCGGGTCGCGCGCGAGCTGCATCGCCACGTCACGTCGATGTACACGCACGTCGACAGCCTCGAGGCGCTCCGACGGCACGTCGCACTGCTCGCCGCGACGGAGATGGGCGAGCTGCTGTGGACCGCCGCGCTCGGACGCTCGCGCGACGACGCCCTCGCGGCGATCGCGGACGTCTACCGCAGCTACCCCCGCCAGCACCCGGGGCGCGGCGAGGCGCTCCTGACGTACCGGCAGCGTGACGACGCCGAGTTCGTCGCGGTGACGTTGCGAATGAGCGAGCCGTTGCGCGCGACGTTGCGCTCGTACGGCCTCGACGACTCGCAGGTCGAGCACGCGCACCGCGTCTTCAGCGCGACCCTGCGCGGGTTCTCGGTCGGCGAGAGCGTCGGCCTCTACGAGCCCCTCGGCGACACCGACGAGACCTACCGCGAGATCCTCGAGCTGTTCCGCACGATGCTCGCATCCGGTCGGTGGCCGGGCGCCGCGCGCACGTCGCGTACGAGGACGACGCGCCGATGACCGGGGCGCTCGCCGGGCTGCGCGTCCTCGACGTCTCGTGGGGGATCGCCGGCCCGATGACGACGATGCTGCTCGCGGACCAGGGCGCCGACGTGGTGAAGGTCGAGCCACCAGGCGGTGACCCGTTCCGATCGCTCTCGGGCGCGCGGGTCTGGCACCGCGGCAAGCGGAGCGCGGTCCTCGACCTCCGCGACGCGCACGACCGTGCGACCTTCCTCGCGCTGACGGATCGCGCCGACGTGGTCGTGGAGAGCTTCACACCCGGCGTCACGCGGCGGCTCGGCATCGACTACGAGACGGTGCACGCGCGCAATCCGCGTCTCGTGTACGGGTCGATCACCGGGTACGGCCGCGACACCCGCGACGCGCAGCGTCCCGCGTACGACGCGCTCGTCGCGGCGCGCACGGGGTTGCACTGGGAGCAGCGCGGGTGGTGGGGCGGGACGATCGAGCGTCTCGCCGGCCACGAGCCCGCGATCCCCGACCTCGACGTCCCCGACGGCGCGCCCCAGGGCGCGCCGCGCGACGGGCCGCTGTTCCCCGCGTCGTACTGGCCGAGCCTCGCGGCGTGCTTCATCGCGACGAGCGCGGTCAGCGCCGCCTTGCGTGCGCGCGAGATCACCGGACGCGGACAGCTCGTCGAGACGTCGCTCTTGCAGGCCGCGCTCTGTCTCGGCCTCGGGAGCCGTCAGCGGGTCGAACGTCCCGACGCGCCCGGGTTCGTGTCGTGGGTGCCCGACGCGCGCTCGCCGAAGGGCCTGTTCGAGTGCGCGGACGGTCGCTGGGTGCACCACTGGGTGCCGAACCCGCGCTTCGTGCTCGGCGCGTCGGCGGGTGAGACGTTGCGCGTCCCCGACGACGCCGCCACGCCGCGCGACGACCCGACGCGCATCGGCATGGCACCCGATGAGCTCGTCGTGCTCCTGCACTACTACCCGCTGATGGCCGACGCGTTCCGGCGCTTCCCCGCCGACGAGTGGGTGCGGGTCGCTGCCCAGGTGGGTGTGGTGCTGCAACCGGTGCGGTCACCGGAGGAGGCCCTGGCGGATCCCACGCTGCTCGCCGACGGGTGCGTCACCGAGCTCGACGACCCGGAGGTCGGGCGCATCCGGACCGTCGGGTTGCCGTACAGGATGAGCGAGACGCCCGGCGCGATCCGCCGCGCCGCACCGCGCGCCGGCGAGCACACCGACGAGGTGCGTGTCGAGGCGACTGCGCCGTTGCGCGACCGGCCCGCCGCGCGCGACGCACCGTTGCGCGGTCCGCTCGACGGCGTGCGCGTGCTCGATCTCGGCCTCGCCGTCGCGGGTCCCTTCGGCGCGCAGGTCCTCGCCGACCTCGGCGCCGACGTCGTCAAGGTCAACGCGCTGCACGACGAGTGGTGGCACGCGAACCACATCGCCTACTCGTGCAACCGCGGCAAGCGCAGCATCGCGGTCGACCTGAAGAACCCGCGCGGCCTCGACGTGCTGCACGCGCTCGTGCGCGACGCGGACGTCGTCATGCACAACATGCGGTACGACGCGGCCGAGCGTCTCGGCGTCGACTACGAGTCGCTGCGGCGCGTCAACCCCGCGCTCGTCTACTGCCACACGCGTGCGTTCGAGCGCGGTCCACGCGACGGGCTGCCAGGCAACGACCAGAGCGGTGCCGCGCTCGCAGGCGTCGAGTACGAGGACGGCGGCTGCGCCGACGGGGGAAGGCCGATCTGGAGCCTCACCTCGATGGGGGACACGGGCAACGGGTTCCTCGGCGCCATCGGCGTGATCCAGGCGCTCTACCACCGCGAGCGGACCGGTGTCGGACAGTTCGTCGACACGTCGATCCTCTACGCGTGCCTGCTGAACACGTCGTACGCATGGACGTTGGCCGACGGGACGCCCGGCCCGCGACCGCGTCTCGACAAGATGCAGCTCGGTCTCGGCCCGCTCTACCGGCTCTACCAGACGGCCGACGGTTGGCTGTGTCTAGCCGCGGTGACGGACGAGCATCGCGACCGGCTCGCCAAGGCGCTCGGCTCCGCGCTTCGCGACGACCTGGGCGCGCACCTGGAACGGGTCTTCCGCACGCGCCCGGCGCGTGAGTGGTTCGAGCTGCTCGACGGGCACGGCGTGCCCTGCGAGGTCTCGTCCGACTCGTACGCCGTCGAGATGTTCGACGATCCCGAGCTGGTCGATCGCGAATGGGTCGTGACGTACGCGCACCCGCTCGTCGGGAGGCTGGAGCAGTTCGGCCGCGTCGTCGACTTCTCCGACACGCAGCCGCCGATCCCCCGCCCGCCGCTCGTCGTCGGCGACCACACGCGCGAGATCCTCACTGATGCGGGCCTCTCGACCGACGAGATCGACGCGCTCGTCCACGACGGTGTCGTGCGAGACGGCTCGCGGTAGCGATCATGCCGTCGGTCATCCCGCCCGTCCCCGGCGCCGACGACGCCTTCTTCTGGGACGGCGTGCGCGCGGGCCGGCTGTTGCTGCAGGCGTGCGCGGACTGCGGCGCGGTGCGACACCCGCCGGCTCCGATGTGCGCGCGGTGTCGCTCGTTGCGCCACGAGGCGCGTGAGTCGACGGGGCGCGGCACCGTGTACTCGTGGATCGTGTCGCGCCACCCGACCGAGCCGGACGCGCAGCCGCGGATCGTCGCGCTCGTGCAGCTCGACGAAGGCGTGCGCCTCGTGTCGAACCTCGTGGACGTCGAGCCCGCCGACGTGCACAACGACATGCCGGTCGAGGTCGTGTTCGTCGACCACGACGGCACGGTCCTTCCCCAGTTCCGCCCCACGACCCCGTTTTGGGAAGGCTCAGACACACATGGTGTGCATGAGGCTTCACAGAAGGCGGGGGGAGCGTGATGGCGCGCTTCGACGACGTCGTCATCGCCGGGATCGGGCACACGGAGTACTCGAAGTGCTCCGGTCGCAGCACGCTCCAGCTCGCGGCCGAGGCCGCGAGCGCGGCGATCGACGACGCGGGTCTCGCGCCGCGCGACGTCGACGGCATGGTCACGTTCACCCTCGACGACAACGACGAGCTCGAGCTGATGCGTTGCCTGGGGATCCCCGAGCTTCGGTACTGGTCGCGCACGCCGCACGGCGGGCCGGGCTCCAACACCATGGTCCAGCACGCCGCGGCGGCGGTGACCGCCGGAGTTGCGGACGTGGTCCTGCTGTACCGGGCGTTCAACGAGCGGTCCGGGCGCCGGTTCGGTCAGCCGAACGCGCGCGCGAGCGTGCCGGGACTCAACTGGTACATGCCCTTCGGTCTCGACACGCCGGGCAAGACGTACGCGCTGCAGTTCCAGCGCTACATGCACGAGTTCGGCGTGACCAACGAGGACTTCGGGCGTTACAGCGTCGTCGCGCGCAAGCACGCGGCGACGAACCCGAACGCCTGGTTCCATCGCCGTCCGATCACGCTCGCGGACCACCAGGCGTCACGGTGGATCGTCGAGCCGGTCCTACGACTGCTCGACATGTGCCAGGAGAGCGACGGCGGTGCCGCGCTCGTGGTCACGCGCGCGGATCGCGGCCGCGACCTCCCGAACCCAGCGGTGCGCGTCCGCGCCGCGGCCGACGGGCACCTGGTCGACGGCAGCGTGATGCACAGCTACTACCACGCCGATCTCGCGGAGCTCCCCGAGGCGCGCTTCGTCGCGCGCCAGCTCTACGACGCCGCGGGCATCACGCCGCGCGACGTCGACGTCGCGATGATCTACGAGAACATGAGCCCGATCGTGTTCCTGCAACTGGAGGCGTTCGGGTTCTGCGGTCGCGGTGAGGCGCGCGACTTCATCGCGGACGGCAACATCGAGCTCGACGGCTCCCTCCCCGTCAACCCGAACGGCGGGCTGCTCGGCGAGGGCTACATCCACGGCGTCAACAACGTGATCGAGGGCGTGCGTCAGGTGCGCGGGAGCGCCGCGAACCAGATCCCGGACGTCGGGCACGTCCTCGTCGCCGCGGGCCGCAGCGGCCTGATCCTCGAACGCGCCTGAGGAGGCCGGCTATGCGCTCGGCTGCTGCTCGCCGGTGCGGTAGTCGCCGAACTTCGAGTCACGCGCGTCGAGCGCGGCGGTGAGCCCGCGCTTCTGCGTGTTGGCGACGAACTCGTGCAGGCTCTTCTGGTGCGTTCCGAGCGCGCACAGCTCGGTGCCGACCCGGATCGCGGTGCGCAGGCCCATGACCTCCATCCCGCGGTGCACGATGCGCTTGTTCAGGCGCACGATGTCGGGTGGCATCTTCGCGATGCGCGACGCGACCTCGAGCACGCGCTCCTCGAGCTCCTCGACCGGGTACGCCGCGTTCGCCCAGCCCAGCTGCACGGCCTCGACGCCGGAGATGGAGTCGCCCGTGAGCATCATCTCCATCGCCTTGCGCGGTCCGATGTACCAGGCGTGGAAGTGCATGTCGGGAACGCCGAAGCGAACCGCCGGGTAGCCCATCTGCGCGTCCTCGGCCATGTAGACGAGGTCGCATCCGGTCGCGAGCTCGCTGCCGCCCGCGAGGCAGTACCCGTGCACCTGCGCGA
Organism: Acidimicrobiia bacterium; assembly: GCA_035651955.1. Lineage (NCBI taxonomy): Bacteria > Bacillati > Actinomycetota > Acidimicrobiia > Acidimicrobiia bacterium. Next base: position 36,604 of record DASRES010000054.1, on the reverse strand, counting down.
TGACCGGCTTGGCGAGATCCCAGATGCTCATCCAGCTCTCGGTGACGTGGCGCGGCCACTGGCCCTCGCCCTCGGGCGTGTAGAAGGGCATCTCGTGACCCTCGTTGCCACCGCCGAGGTCGTAGCCGGCCGAGAACGACGGTCCTGCGCCGCGGATGATCTGCACGCGCACGTCGTCGTCGGCATCGCCCTCGCGCAGCGCCTGCAGCAATTGGCCTCGCAGCGGGTGGTTGAGCGCGTTGCGCTTGTCGGGCCGGTTCAGCGTGATCCGCCGCACACCCGGCAGGGGCTCGTCGACGAGGACGTGGTCGTACTGGTCGTACCTGACGCTGCTCTGCACGGCGGCCTCCGGGACGCGCGGTCGGGTCCGTAGTCCTAGTCGCTTTTGGGAAGCGTGACGGACACAGAGCGTCGGTCACGCTTCACACAACGGCGGTGGGGTCAGAAGCAGCCGTCCAGGAAGGTGCCGATGCGCTCGCGTGCGCGCTTGCCGAGCTCCATCGGGAAGGCGACGAACCCGTGGATGCAGTCCGGGTACACCGCCAGCTCGGCTTCGTTGCCCCACGCCTCCCAGCGTGCCGCCATGAACAACGTGTCGTCGAGCAGGTGGTCGGCCGACCCGACCGTGAACAGCGCGGGAGGCATGTCGCGCAGGTCGGCATACAGCGGCGAGTACTGCGGCGCGCGTGAGTCGAGACGCGACACGCCGGGGAGGAAGCACTCGAGCACGAAGCCGCTCAGCTCGGGGTCGAGCATGTCCGCCACGTTGCTCGGCCTCACCCCGACACCCGACGGCGTCCCGCTCAGGTCGTAGACACCGAAGACGAGGTTCGCGCCGGTCACACGGTCGATCGCACCCAGCTCGTCGCGCACGCGCAGCAGCGTCATGGCCGCGTAGTAGCCGCCGGCCGACTCGCCGCCCACCACCACGGGCCCGTCGGTCGAGTCGAGCACGGCCTTCGTGACGGCGAGGCAGTCGTCGCTGCCGGCCGGGAACGGGTACTCGGGCGCGAGTCGGTAGTCAACGGACACGACGTCCACGCCGAGCGTCTTCGCGATCTCCGCGTTGCCGACGTCGTTCATGCGCGGGCTCCCGAGCATCATCGCCCCACCGTGGAAGTGCACGTAGGTCCCTCGCGGCGACGGGCTGCGGAACACGCGGCAGGGCACGCCGGCGATCGACTCGTCGGTGCCGTCCGGTGACTCGACCTCGAACGACTGCATCATCCGGCGCTCGGCCGCGACGCGTCCCGCGGTGTCGGTCGGCATCGTCGCGGCGTCGGCGCTCATGAGCTCGCGGATCGCGTCCGCCATCGCCCGGGCCTCGTCGCGCAGCCCCTCGTACTCCTCGGGCCACATCATCCCTGCTCCTCTCTTGCCTCCCGCGCGTGCGCGCGACGGTGGTGCTCCGCGAGCACGTCCTCACCGAAGTCGTGTGACGGCTCGCGCACGACGGTGTGGACGTGGTTCGCGTCGTCCTGGGTGTTGTCGAGCTCGACGAGCAACCGGGGGCCCGCGACGCGGTAGTAGTGCCCGACGCCCGGCTCCGGCGCGCCCGCCCACGCGAAGCGGGCCCGATCCGGATCGGGCACGCGTGCACCGGCGGGGAAGCGGGCGAGGTACACGTCGAGCAGCCGGCGAGCCGTGTCCGCGGCCACGCCCGTGAGCGCCGCGATCGGCACGCCGTCGTCGGGGATCGAGTCGCCGACGTGCCGGTCGTTGCGGGTCACGATGTCGTCGGGTGCGACGTCGGCGACGACCGCGGACGCTCGTTGCTCGACCGTGAGCGCGTGCAGGAGGTCGAAGCCGAGCTGCTCCTCGACCGCGAGCGGTGCCACGACCGTCATCCCGTGGTCGTGCACCGACGCGGGGTTCGCGCCGAGGAACAACGGCGTGAGGCGCACCTCGCGGTCGACGACCGTCGCGTGCAGGGAGACGTGGTGCCCCTCGTAGCGCACCGCCCACGCGTCCGCACCCGGCTCACCGAAGACGGTCAGCCAGTAGTCGTCACGGTGACGACGGTCGCTGCCGTAGCGCTCCAGCCGGTCGAGCACCTCGTCGAGCCCCATGATCGTGACGACACGCGCGAACGCGGGCAGCGGGACGAGCGTCGCGAGCAGCCGGTGCAACGACTTCGACTGCGCGCGCTCGAGCTTCGACACCGGCATGCCGCGGCGCTCCGTCGGCCAGTACGCCCACGTGTGCCGCTCGTCGTCGTGATCGAACGGGATGCACGCCAGCGCGCGCTGCGAGCCGTCGAGCGACCCGAGGAACGTGCCGGTGGCGTCCGCGAGCGACGAGGCCAGGTCCATGTGCGCTACGAGGCGGAGCCCTGGCCGGATGGCCGGGAGGGCGGAGCCGAGGGAGCCACGGACACAGACGGTAGATCGTCCCGCCGCCATCCCGCGTTGGTACACAACTCGCGCCCAGGACCGCGACTCGTGTACCAACCGGTCAGGGGGCGTCGGGCTCGCGGCCGTAGAAGACCCGCTCGACGACACGCCGGGCGCGGCGCGTGATGCGGCGGTAGTCGTCCCGCAACGACGCCTGCGGACGGCCGAGATAGCCGAGCATCCGTGCGAGGCGCAGCGCTTCCACGGAGTCCTGCGGCAGCGACTCGCGCTGGCTCCCCGTGAGCAGGAACCGGTAGTCGCGCGCGCGTGAGCAGAACGCGTGCGACTGCTCGAGCGCGAATGCGTCGGACGGGTCGAGGACGCCGGCGGCCGCGGCCGCGCGCAGCGCGACGACGGTCGACGGCGTTCGCAGCGACGGGATGCGCGCGCCGTGCTCGAGCTGGACGAGCTGTGCCGTGAACTCCACGTCGGACAGCGAGCCGCGCCCGAGCTTCAGGTGGAACTGCGGGTCCTCGCCGGGCGGGATCCGCTCGCGCTCGATGCGCGCCTTCATCCGCCGCACCTCGCGCACCGCGTCGTCCGGGAACGGGTCGCGGTACACGAACGGCTCGACGAGGTCGCAGAACCGGGCCGCGAGCTCCATGTCACCCGCGACCGGCCGCGCCTTGAGGAGCGCCTGGAACTCCCACGTCAACGCCCAGCGCTCGTAGTACTCGCGGTACCCGTCGAGCGACCGCGCGAGCGGGCCCTGCTTGCCCTCCGGACGGAGAGCGGCGTCGATGCGGAACGTCTGACCCTCGGCCGTCGTCGCGCCGATCTCGACCATGAGCGCCTCGGCGACGCGCTCGGCCTCGGCGAAGTCGTCCGCGCCCGTCCCCTCGTACACGAAGAGCACGTCGATGTCGGACGCGTACGACAGGTCCGCGCCACCGAAGCGGCCCATGCCGATCACCGCGAACGGCAACGGCGGTGCCAGCATCTCGAGCGCGGCATGCACCGACGCGTCCGCGAGCGCGGCGAGCTCACGACCCGCCGTCTCCGTGTCGGCGAAGCCGAGGAGGTCGCGCGCGCCGATGCGGACGAGCTCGCGACGCTTGAACCGCCGCAGCCCCTCACGCCTGCCCTCCGCGTCCTGGCGCCACGTGAGCGTGCGCGTCGCCTCGTCGACGAGCTCGTCGCGCGACTTCTCGACCGCGAGCTGCGCGTCCGAGCCGAGCAGCTCGACGAGCTCCGGGTGGCGGCGGAGCGCGTCCCCGAGCAGGCGGCTCGACCCGAGCACCCGGCACGTCCGCTCCGCCGTGGCCGGCACGTCGCGGAACGCGGTCGCGAGCGCGGTCGAGCGGACGGGGCCCTCGACGAGCCGGCGCAGCTGCAACAGCGCGAGGTCGGGATCGGGCGCGACGGAGCACCACTCCAAGACGAGCGGGAGGAGCTGCTGCATCAGCTGCGAACGGCGGGTCAGGCCGGACGTCAGCTCGTGCAGCGCGGCACGCGCCTGCGCGACGTCCGTGAAGCCGAACGCGACGAGCCGCTCCTCGGCCGCCTCGATCGACAGCGGACCGGTTCCGGCGAGCGTCTCGAGCAGCGGCGCGAAGAACAGCTTCTCGTGGATCGACCGGACCGTCGCCTGCTGCGCTCGATGGTTCGCCTCGAACTGCGCCCACGCGGACGCGCTGCCACGGTCGCGGTAGCCGAGGACGCGCGCGAGGCGGGCGCGTGCCGACGCGTCGGTCGGGAGCGTGTGGGTCTGCTGCTCGTCCCAGAGCTGCAGCCGGTGCTCGACGGTACGCAGGGAGCGGTACGCGCGATCGAGACGGCGCGCGTCCTCGTCGTCGACGTACCCCGCGCGCGCGAGCTGCGTGAGCGCTTCGAGCGTGTTGCGCGAGCGGATCGACGGGTCGTGGCGGCCGTGCACGAGCTGGAGGAGCTGCACGGCGAACTCGATGTCGCGGATCCCTCCCGGTCCGCGCTTCAGCTCCCGGTCGCCGACACCGCGGCGCCTGGTCTCCTGCTCGGCGCGCGCCTTCATCTCACGGATCTCGCGGACGGCGTCGGCGTTGAGGACGGCCGGCCACACGAACGGCGCGACGCGCGTCATGAACCGCTCCGCCAGGTCGCCGTCGCCTGCGACGGGCCGGGCCTTGATCAGCGCCTGGAACTCCCAGTTCTGCGCCCAGCGCTCGTAGTACGCGAGGTAGGCGTCGAGGCTGCGGGTCAGCGGCCCCGCGCGGCCCTCGGGGCGCAGGTCGGCGTCGGTGCGGAACACGATCCCGTCGGCGGTCGGGTGGGCCATCAGCGCGAGGACCTGGCGTGCGGCCCGCTCGGCGTCGTCCGCCCCGTTCTCGTGCACGAACAGCACGTCGACGTCGCTCGAGTAGTTCAGCTCGCAGCCGCCGAGCTTGCCCATGCCGATCACCGCGAGGCCGCCCGACGGTGCTGCGAGGTCTGCCACCGCCCGGAGCGCCGCCTCGGCGAGCGCAGCCAGCTCCGCACCCACGGCGCGCAGGTCGGCGAGGCCGAGCAGGTCGCGTGCCGCGACGCGGACGAGCTCGCGACGCTTCCAGCGCCGGAGCGCCGCGGCCGGATCATCCGCGCCCGCAAGGCCACGCGCGAGACGGTCACGGAACGCTTGAACGTCGAGCTCGCGCTCCAACGAGTCGACGTCGCGCAACGCGTCGACCATCTCGGCGTCGACGAGCAGCCCGGCGAGCAAGGACCGCGACGCGACCGACACCGCGACGAGCGCGTCGACGAGCCGGGGGCTCGAGGCCAGCTCCGCGTCGAGACCGGGATGGGCCTCCGTCAGCCGCTCCAACGCGACGCGCGCCGTGATCGGGTCGGCGGAACGCTCGATCGCGTCGACGATCGACGGCCGTCCGAGCACGCTCACCACGCACTGCAGTGTCGCACGATGCCGAGCGAGGGCTGCCCCCGCACGTGCTCGTATCCTGTGGGTGTGCCGCGCCTGCGCATCGCCGCCGCCCAGCTCGACCTCGTCGTGGGTGACCTCGACGGCAACGTCGAGCGCATGCTGAGCGCGTACGACGCCGCCGAGGAGGCGGGGTGCGACGTCGTCGCGTTCCCCGAGCTGGCGATCACGGGCTACCCGCCCGAGGACCTGTTGCTGCGCCCGGCGTTCGTCGCCGAGGCGGCGGCGAGCCTCGAGAAGCTCGCGTCGCGCACCGGCCGCGCCGCGGCGGTCGTGGGCTACCCGGAAGCGGGCCGCGACCTCTACAACTCGGCGGCGTTGTGCGCGCAGGGTCGGGTGCACGGCGTCTACCGGAAGCACCTCCTGCCGAACTACGGCGTGTTCGACGAGCAGCGCTACTTCGTCGCGTCCGACGTCGACGGTCCGCTCTTCGTGGTGAACGGGGTGCGGGTCGCGCTCAGCGTCTGCGAGGACGCGTGGAGCCCGACGGGCCCCATCCTCAGCCAGGCCGCGGGTGGTGCCGAGATCGTCGTGAACATCAACGCGTCGCCCTACTACGCCGGCCGCATCCGTGAGCGCGAGACGATGCTCGCGACGCGCGCGGCGGACGCGTCAGTCCCGCTCGTGTACGTGAACCTCGTCGGCGGCCAGGACGAGCTCGTCTTCGACGGCGCGTCGATGGTGTTCGACGAGGGCGGTCGTCTGCTCGCGCGCGCGAAGCAGTTCGAGGAGGACCTGCTCGTCGTCGACGTCGAGGTCCGTCCGGGCTTCCGTCGCCGGCTGCTCGACCCGCGCGGTCGTGTGAGCGCGCCGCTCCTGCCCGAGATCCGCGTGAACGACGCGCGCATCGCCGAGCGCGCCGCGCCGGCCCGCGTCACGCCGCTGCTCGAGCCGCTGCGCGAGGTGTACGAGGCGCTCGTCCTCGGCACGCGTGACTACGTGCGCAAGAATGGCTTCACCGACGTCGTGATCGGCCTCTCCGGGGGGATCGACTCGTCACTCGTCGCCGCGATCGCGGCGGACGCGCTCGGCCCCGATCGTGTGCTCGGCGTGCTCATGCCGTCGCGGTTCTCGAGCGAGGGCAGCGTGACGGACGCCGACCGGCTCGCCGCGAACCTCGGCATCCGCACGATCACCATCCCGATCGAGACCGCGCACGCGGCCTTCCTCGAGATGCTCGAGCCCGCGTTCGCCGGAACGGCGAGCGGGCTCGCGGAGGAGAACCTGCAGGCCCGCATCCGCGGCACGTTGCTCATGTCGATCAGCAACAAGTTCGGCTCGCTCGTGCTCACGACGGGGAACAAGAGCGAGATGGCGACGGGCTACTCCACGCTCTACGGCGACATGGCCGGTGGCTTCGCGGTCATCAAGGACGTGCCGAAGATGCTCGTGTACGCGCTGTGCGTCGACCGCAACGAGCGTGCCGGGCGCGAGATCGTCCCCGAGACGGTCCTGACGAAGCCGCCGAGCGCAGAGCTGCGCCCCGACCAGCGCGACGAGGACTCGTTGCCGCCGTACGGCGTGCTCGACGACATCCTCGAGGGCTACGTCGAGGAGGACCAGTCCGTCGCCGATCTGGAGCAGACGGGTCTCGACGGTGACGTCGTCCGACGCGTCGCGACGCTCGTCGACCGCAACGAGTACAAGCGCCGGCAGGCGCCGCCGGGCGTGCGCGTCTCGCCGAAGGCGTTCGGCAAGGACCGCCGTCTGCCCATCACGAACCGCTGGTCCAGCTGACGTCGCGGGTCCGGGTCGACGCGCCCGACGCGGCGCTCGTCGTCGCGGCCGCGTGCTTCGGCGTCACGTTCGTGATGGTGAAGGACGCGCTGCAGGACGTGAGCCCGGCCGGGTTCATCGTGCTGCGGTTCGCGATCGGAACGGCGGCGCTCGCGCCGTTCGCGGCGCGAAGGCGCGCGTCGTCGATCGAAGGCGTGCGCAGCCGCGCGTTCCTCGGTGTCGTGGTCGCGCTCGGCGTCGCGCTCACCGCCGGCTATCTGCTGCAGACCGTCGGGCTGCAGTACACGGACCCGTCGAGCGCGGCGTTCATCACCGGGCTGTTCGTCGTGTTCACGCCCCTCATCGAGGTGGCGTTGCGTCGTCACGCGCTCCGGCGGTCGACGGTGGTGGCCGTCGGGCTGGCCGTACTCGGGCTGTTCCTCATCACGGGCGCGACGCTCCACGTCAGTGCCGGCGACGCGCTGACGCTCGGGTGCGCCGTCGCGTTCGCGGTGCAGATCGTCATCCTCGGTCGCTGGTCGTCGCACTTCGATCCGTTCGTGCTCAACACCGCGCAGATGGGAGCGCTCGCGCTCTTCACGCTGCCCGCGCTCGCGGTCACCGGCCCCGGCGCGCTGACGGTGCGGGCGTGGACCGCGATCGTCGTGACCGGCCTCGCGTGCTCGGCGCTCGCGTTCACGCTCCAGGTCTACGGGCAGCGCCACGCGTCCGCGACGCGCAGTGCGCTGCTCCTCTCGCTCGAGCCCGTCTTCGCGACGGCGACCGCGTACGCGACCGGTCACGGTCTCGGTGCCCTCGGCGCGGCGGGCGCGGCGGTGATCCTCGCCGCGATCCTCGTCGAGGAGGTCGCCGAACGCTGACCCGCGTCGAGCGTCCTTGACCGGGCGGTCAAGGCAGCGGAGACTGTCACGCGCCGCCGACCTGGAGGTCACCCGCCTTGGCCGACCCGACGAAGCCCCGCCCCGCGTTCGCGCCGTGGGACCGCCGGGAGCTGCCCGGCCTGTTCGACGTCTCGGAGTCCGCCCGCCGCGTCGGCAATTACAAGTGGATCGAGATGCGCCTGTTCGAGGCGCTGGGCGGCTGGGTCGCGACGATCCCCGAGCTCGACGTGAAGATGGTCCTCGGCCGGCAGTGCTACCACCACGCCTGGCACGCCGAGCTCTGGCACAAGCGCCTCCCCGAGCTGCGCGAGATGAACCCCGAGCGGCTCACGGTGCCGGCCAACGACGAGTTGGTCGCGTTCGTCGACGCGCTGCGCGAGCCCGAGGCGCCCGAGCTGACCATCGAGAAGCTGGTCGGCGTCTACCGCGTCCTGCAGCCGCGCCTGATCGGCGCGTACACGTACCACCTGAACGCCACGAGCTCGATCACGGACGCGCCGACGATGCGGTCGTTGCGGTTCGCGCTGCAGGACGAGATCGACGACTGGCGCGACGGCGAGATGCTGCTCCAGTCGTTGCTCGCGACGCCCGAAGAGGTGGAGCGGGCGTCGCGTCGCCAGACGGAGCTCGAGCAGCTGATGGTCCGGGCCGGCGGTGTCGCGGGCCCCGGTAGCCTGGGCACTGCGCAGGACACGCACAACGAGGAGGTCCTGGCGTGAGGAAGATCTTCCCGCCGAACGAGCTGGCCCGCGACGAGCGGTTCGTGCGCACGAAGATCGAGGACCGCGTCCTCGACCCGCGCAACATGGCGATGATGGAGCGGGACCTCGGCTCCGCGAAGCTCGAGCCGTCCCGCCCGGCGGCGGCGGATCGGGCCCGCTCGTTGATGCACGGCATCTTCGTCGGCGAGATCCAGGCGCTCGAGGGCGCGGGTCGCACCTGCTTCGACTTCGACGACGAGGACGCCCCGTTCGCGTTGAAGCTCGACATGGCGCGCCAGTGCTGGGACGAGTCGCGTCACGTCGAGATCTCGGTGAAGCTCTCCGAGTGGATGGGGACCGAGATCGGCGAGTTCACCGAGTCGACGTTCCTCTACGAGGCCGCGTGCGCCGACGACCCGGTCCTGCGTCTCTGCGGTGTGAACCGTGCGCTCGAAGGCCTCGCGATCGACGTCTTCAACACGATGAAGGAGTTCGGCGACGTGTCGGGCGACCCGGTGCTCGAGTTCTGCGAGGACTGGATGCTCGCCGACGAGGTCACCCACGTGAAGATGGGTTCCGACTGGCTCCGCCGCCTCACCGAGAAGGACACGGAGCGCCGGAACCGGGCGCTCGAGTTCCAGCGGACCGTCGACAAGATCTTCAGCCTCGGCGGCTTCCGCGGCGAGGGTGACGAGAACCCGATCCACCTCGCGCGCAGGTTCCGCGCCATGGCGGGGTTCGACGACGCCGAGATGGACGAGCTCGCCGAGATCGCGAAGCAGGCCCAGGCGGACGCCGAGGCGATGGCCGCGGCGGCGCAGCAGGGTGGGGCGTACGGGGCCTGACGGTGACGATCACGGTCACGCCCGACCCGTTCCGGCTCGTCCCCTACCACACCGCGACGGTCCACGGGCTCGCCGTCGACGCGGCGCGCGTCACCGGCTTCCCCGACGACGTGGACGTCGCGCTCGAGATCGACGAGGTGCTGCCGCATCCCCTCACAGGCACGTTCGTCGACGTGCTCGGCGACCCGCCGCGGGTCGACATGTGGATGTCGGGTGCGAACTTCGAGGATCCGAAGCGGCCGCTGCAGTTCCAGCACGAGCTCGCCCGAGCCGAGCTCGCCCGGGCGTTCCTGCGCGCGTGCGACCGGTTGCGTCCCGAGTTCGGCAACGCGCCCGCGGACGAGGAGCTCTCGGACCGCCAGCGTGCGGCATGGGACGTCTGGACCGAGGGCCGGGCCGCGCGGCTCGGTGTCCCCGCGACCCGTCCCGACCGGCTCCTGTACCACTACCGGCTCCAGCACGGGTTCAACGACGTCGCCGACGCGGTGTTCGAGCGGCTGTGGCACGCGGACGCGCTGACGTGGGACGACCTCGAGCAGGCCTGCCGCGACACGGACGCGGCCGACACGCGGGAACGTCCGAAGCGCACCGCGCTGCGCAAGGAGCAGCTCCGGGCGCCGAAGCCGGACGCGACGCCGGCCTGACGCCGTTCGTCAGTCGAGGTCGTGCGCGCTGACGACCTCGTAGAGCCCGAGATCGGGCTTCGCCGCGAGGATCTCGACCGCGGCGCGCGCCATCTCGACCGTCTCCTCGGCATCGAGGTGGGCCCGCTGGGCATCGGGATCGTCCCACTTCTCGACCACGAGGAATCGACCACTCTCCGTGACCGACATGACGAGGTCGACGTTTCGGCAGTGGGGCCGCATCCGGGTCAGCACGACGTACTTGGCGAGCAGCGCGGCGAGCGTCGCCTCCTGGCCGGGCCGGGCCCGGAAGGAGCCGGCGACCACCGACAGCTCGACGTCGTCGGCCACCGCGTCCACCCTCCCGCGCCGCTCGCCCGCCCGTCCCGTCGTCCACACCGTTGTCCACAGAGACGGGGGGAAATCTGTGGACAACCAATCTTGACGGCACCGGTATCGTACTCAGTACCGGGGTGAGTGCAGCTCGACTGTGGACCGTTCGACCGATGTAGCCGAGCGCGCTCTCTTCCTCGTTGCCAGAAACTGTCAGGGAAGAGTCGACCGAGCCGTCGCGTCGGACCGGCGAAGTGCCGGACCGACCGACGAGAAGGACAGCGAGCGTGGCCAAGGAGCGCGTCGAGCGGGACGAGGAAGATCTCGTCCGGTTGTACCTGACCGACATCGGGCAGTACCCGCTGCTCACGAAGGACGACGAGGTCCGCCTCGCGCAGCAGATCGAGAACGGCAACGCTGCGCGCGAAGAGCTCTTGGCCGGCGGGAAGAGCCTGACCCCCGCGAAGAAGCGCGAGCTGCGCCGCGTCGGCCGTGACGGCGAGGACGCGCAGCGGACGTTCGTCCAGTCCAACCTGCGTCTCGTCGTGTCGATCGCGAAGAAGTACCAGGCGTCCGGCCTGCCGCTCCTCGACCTCATCCAGGAGGGCAACCTCGGCCTGATGCACGCGGTCGAGAAGTTCGACTGGCGCAAGGGCTTCAAGTTCTCGACCTACGCGACGTGGTGGATCCGCCAGGCGATCACCCGCGGCATCGCGAACACGGGTCGCACGATCCGGCTCCCCGTGCACGCGGGCGACACGCTCGCCCGTCTGCAGAAGGCGCGTTCGCGCCTCGAGCTGAAGCTCGGTCGTCCGGCCACGCTGGCCGAGCTCTCGGCCGAGGTCGAGATGCCCGAGGACAAGGTCACCGAGGCGCTCCGCTTCGCCGCCGAGCCGCTCTCCCTCTCGGAGCCGCTGCGCGAGGACGGGGACGCCGAGCTCGGCGACATCGTCGAGGACCGCTCGGCCGAGTCGCCGTTCGAGGTCGCCGCGACCGCGCTGTTGCCCGCGGAGATCGAGAAGCTGCTGTCGCCGCTCGACGAGCGGGAGCGCCAGATCCTCGCGCTCCGCTTCGGGCTCGATCGGGGTGAGCCCCGGACGCTCGAGGAGGTCGGCGAGTACTTCAACCTCACCCGGGAGCGCATCCGCCAGATCGAGGCCCGGGCGATGTCGAAGCTGCGTCACCCGTCCGCCGACACGGGCGCGCGCGACCTGCTCGCAGTCTGATCCGTTCCTGCCGCCGCACGGCGGTCTTCGTACGAGGCCGGGTCGAGCGCCCGGCCTCGGCGCGTCGGCTCCCGCTCAGGCCTCGCGACGCGCTCGCGGCTTCACCGTCTGCTCGATCCACCGGGTCGCGATGCTCGCCCACAGCCCGGGGTCGTCGAGATCGCAGATGTGGCCGACCTCCCGGATCACGTGGAGCTCCCAGTCCGGGTGGTCGGCGGCGGCCGCCCGCGCCCACACGGCCGGCACCTCCGCGTCGACCTCGCCGTGCAGGATCAGGACCGGGCAGCGGATCGCGTCGAACATCTCGTGCGCCCGCGAGGTCAGCGCGGACATCGTCACGAGCGACGCGAGCGCCTCGGCGTCCGTCACGTTCGAGAGCAGGGTGCGTGGCTCCTCGCGCTGCATCTCCGCGGCGAGGCGCCGCACCTCGTCGCTCAGCGGCACCCGCCCGACCCGCGGCACGATGCGGTCGAGCGGGATGTCGACCAGGATCCGGCCCAGCTCACCGAGACGCTCGAGCAGGAGCCCGCTGACGACGGCTGGCGCGCGCCACCCGCCGAAGACCGGCGGCATGTACGCGCTCACGAGCGCGACGCCTGCGACGCGGTCCGGATCCTGACCGGCCTGGCGCGCGCTGACCGCGCCGCCGAGCGACTCGCCGACGAGCACGACGGGCCCGTGGGTCGTCGCGTCGAGGAAGCCGTTCAGGGTCTGCTGCTGCGCGGGCACGGTTCCCCGCCTGCCGTCGCGCGGGGTGAGCCCGTAGCCCGGCATGTCGAACGCGAGGACGCGCCCGTGCTTCGCGAGCGCGGGCGCGGGCCCGATCCACGACAAGTGGTTCCGGCCGAGCGCGTGCACGCACACGATCGTGAGGTCGTCGGGCCCGGGCCACTCCCGGTAGTGGACGGGGCCGTCGACGTCGACGAAGCGACCCGGCGGGATGTCGCGCGAATGACGCGCGCGGGGCGTCGGCATGGCGCGGCAGGCTATCGGTCGGCGGTGACCGCGCCGTCCCTGCGCGGAGGTGGCAGGAATCGAACCCACCGGACGGGGATCGCCCGTCCCACTCGTTTTGAAGACGAGGGGGGCCACCAGACCCCGTTCACCTCCGGCGAGAGTCTGGCACGACGACACTGCTACCTCTTGCGTAGTACTACGTGCCGCGTAGTATCATGCCGGGCATGCGGAGACGAGCACGCACCGCGGGTCTGCGCCGGCCCAACGACCCGCCGGTGCTGATCCTCACGAGCCTGGCCGGGGGACCCAAGCACGGTCACGCGCTGGCCAAGGACATCGAGGCGTTCGCGGGCGTGTCGCTCGGGCCGGGCGCGCTGTACGGCGCGATCACGCGGCTCGAGGAGCGCGGCCTCATCGAGCCGCTGCCCGCCGACGACCGGCGCCGCCCGTACCGGATCACGGCCGCGGGGTCGGAGGCGCTGTCCGCGGTCGTCGACGAGATGCGGACGCTGTCGCGCGTCGGCGCGGCGCGTCTCCGGGCACTCGGGGCCGCGTCGTGACCCGCGCGCGGCGCGATCCGCTCCGGTGGTACCCGGCCGCGTGGCGCGCCCGGTACGGCGACGAGCTGCGCGCGCTGATCGAGGACCACGCAGGCGGGGACGGACCGAGGCTTCGCGAGCGCGCGTCGCTCGCCGGGCACGGCCTCGTCGAGCGGGCCCGTGCGCTGTTCCTCCTCGGCCCCGGCGTGCCCGAGGAGTCGCGTTGGCGGGGCGGTGCGCTGCTCGTGCTGATCGCGTGGGCGGTCTTCATGATCGGCGGCGCCGGGTTCTCGAAGTCGTCGGAGCACTTCGCCGCGTCGCTGCCGGCGGGCGCGCGCACGCTCCCGAGGGCCGCGTTCGACGTCGTCTCCGTCGCGGCCGTCGTCGGTGGACTGCTCGTCGTCACGGGTGCCCTGCTGGCCGGTCCCGCGTTCGTCCGCTTCGTGCGAGCCGGGGGCTGGGCGTCGCTGCGCGGTCACGTCACGCGCGCCGTGGTCGTGACGGTCGTGTTGGTCGCGTCCACGATCCCGCTCGTGCTCTGGGCGCACGACCTGCCCGCGCACGCGCGCAACGGCGGGAGCGTCGGGTACGGGGTCGCGTTCCTCGCCTGGGTCGCGCTCGCGGTGACCTGTCTAGCAGCCTGGACGGTCGTCGCCGTCACGGTCGGCCGCCACGTGCTCCTGACCCGGCGGGTCCTGCGCTGCGAGGCCGCGCTCGCCCTCGCCCTCGCGGTCGTCATGGTCGTCGTCACGGCGGCGACCGCGACGTGGTGGGGTGCGATGGCGGCGTCCGCGCCGTGGTTCCTCGCCGGCACGCCTCGGGGGACGACGGGAACGGCACTCGACGTGCCTCTCGCGGTGGCGATGGCCGTCATGGTCGCCGGTCTCGCCGTGTCGACCGCAGGTGCGCTTCGCATCGCCCGTCGTTGACGGTCGCTCGACGGCTCGGCGCGAGCGCCGGCCGTCCTGCGGTTAGGATTCGGCCGCCCGGTAGGCGTGTCGCTGGACCCAGGGAGAATCCGTGAAGAAGCTGCTCCTGCTCCTCATCGTGGTCGCGATCGGTGCGGTCGTCGCGAAGAAGGTCCGCGAGGCCTGATCCACCACCACGACTCGACGTCCAACGAGCCCGCGGGTGCGGGCTCGTTGCGCGCGGTCAATCGCGTGTCAACGCCAGCGCGGCTCGTCGAGCCGACGCGACGGCGCCCGCGCTGAGACGCAACGCCGACGCCGCCTCGCTCGACGCGGTGCGGGCCCGTTGCAGCGCGTGCCGGGCGCCGTTCGGACTCGCCTTCGTGGCGCGATGGTCCTGACGGCGCCACCACCACCACGTCGCCACCCCGATCCCCGCGACCGCGAGCGCGCCGCTGACCGCGATCGTCGGCCCGGCGGGGGGAACGGGGACGCGGTCTCGCAGCCGGACGGGTTGGCGGAACGTCTGCGTCTCCCAGCCGCGCTCACGTGCGATCCGCGCGAGCTCACGGTCCGGGTTCACCGCGACCGGGTGGCCGACCGCCTCGAGCATCGGCAGGTCGGTGACCGAGTCGCTGTACGCGTACGACGCCTCGAGGTCGACGTCCTCGAGCGACGCGAGCTCGCGGATCGCGGCGGCCTTGTGCGGCCCGTACGCGTAGAACGCGAGCTGACCGGTGTAGCGGCCCTCGTCGTCGATCTGCGCGCGCGTCGCGATCGCGCGGTCGGCACCGAGGAACTCGGCGAGCGGCTCGACGACCTCGGCCGGCGCGGACGACACGATCACGACCTGCCGGCCTGCTTCGTGGTGCTGCGCGAACAGCTCGAGCGCCTCGGCGAAGATGATCGGTGACACGACCTCGTCGAGCGTCTCGCGCACGATCTGCGCGACGTGCTTCTGGTCCCAGCCGCGCGTCAGCCCGAGCATCGCCTCGCGCAGCTTCTCCATCTTCTCCTCGTCCGCGCCGACGAGCATGAAGACCACCTGCGCGTACGCGCTCTTCACGATCGCGCGGCGCGACAGCAGTCCCTCCCGATAGAACGGGCGACCGAACGCGAGGACCGAGCTCTTCGCGATGATCGTCTTGTCGAGGTCGAAGAAGGCGGCCTCCACGGGCGCCAGGTTACGTGCCCCTTGACGCCGGGTCGCCCGTGTCCCTACCGTTCCGGCTCCCGGTCGACCGATGGCGGTCCCGGCGCTCGGCGACGTCCGTCGCCCCGTCGTTCGTCGCTTCCCCGCACGACTTCCTCCGTGTGTCGTCGGCGCGCTCGCGCGCCGTGTGCTCCACGTGGAGGAAGACGTGCTCGTCACGCTGTGGTCCCCGAAAGGCGGTTCCGGCACCTCGGTGTTCGCGGCCGCCTGTGCGATCGCGCTCGCGCGCCCGGCGTCCCGTCGCGGTGCCGAACGCGACTGCGTGCTCGCGGCGCGCCTCGTCGACCTGGACGGCGACCAGCCCGCCATCTTCGCCCTCTCGTCCGAGCCCGACACCGGCGTCGCGGAGTGGCTCGCGGCCGGGCCCGACGCGCCGAGCGACGCGCTCGACCGTCTCGCGGTCGACGTCACGACCGGCGTGACCCTGCTCCCACGCGGGACGGGGTCGGGCGTCCTCGCGCCGCCGGCCGCCGCCGAGGCCGGCGCCGCGCTCGCGGTCGCGCTGCGGGACGGTCCGGTGCCGACGATCGTCGACGCCGGCCGGGCCGACACCCCTGCGGCGCGGGCCGTGGTCGAGGTGTCGGACGTCTCGCTCGTCGTCGTGCGCGCCTGCTACCTCGGGTTGCGGCGCGCCGTGCACGCGCCGCTCGTCGCGCACGCGGCGGGCGCGGTCGTCGTCGGCGAGAACCAGTCGTCGCTCCTGGCGCGCGACGTCACGGAGGTGCTGGCGATCCCCGCCGTCGCGAGCGTGCCGTGGACGTCGAGCGCGGCGCGTCTTGTCGACGCCGGCGTCTTCGCGCGCCGTGCGCCCGACAGCGTGCTCCGTCCCGCACGCGATGCGATGCGTGCCGTCGGCGCGACCGGCGGCCGGCGTGGAGCCGCGGCATGACCGCGCTGCAACCGGCAGCGCGGCCCCGGGTCGCGCCGTCCATCGATCCGGACGCCGTGAAGCGTCGCGTGCACGATCGGCTCGTCGGCGCGGGCGTCACGTTCGACGACGCGTCGAACGACCTGCGCGCGCGCATCGCCGACCTGCTCCGCGACGAAGCACCGCTCCTGCGCGCCGCGCACCACGACGTCCTGCTCGACGAGCTCGTCCGCGAGGTCGCGGGGCTGGGACCGCTCGAGCCCTTGCTCCATGACCCGTCGGTCACCGAGATCATGCTCAACGGCGCGGGTCGCGCGTTCGTCGAGCGGCAGGGCCGGCTCGAGCCCGTCACGCTGGGACTCGACGCCGCGACGATCGTACGTCTCGTCGGTCGCGTCATCGCGCCGCTCGGGCTGCGGCTCGACCGCGCCTCGCCGATGGTCGACGCGCGGCTCGCCGACGGCTCCCGTCTCCACGCCGTCGTCCCGCCGCTCGCGATCGACGGCCCGTGCGTCACGATCAGGCGGTTCCGCACGCGCGCGGTCGCGCTCGAGGAGTTCGGACTCGACGAGGACGGTGTCGCGCTGCTGGGTGGGCTGGTGCGCGGCGGATGGAACGTCGTCGTGTCCGGTGCGACCAGCGCGGGGAAGACGACGCTGCTGAACGCGCTCTCGGCCGCGATCCCCGCCCAGGAGCGCATCGTGACGATCGAGGAGACCGCCGAGCTGCGTCTCGGCCAGCCGCACGTCGTGCGTCTCGAGGCTCGGCGACCCAACGCCGAGGGCGCCGGCGAGGTGACCGTCCGGGAGCTCGTCCGCGCTGCGCTGCGCATGCGGCCGGATCGCATCGTCGTCGGCGAGGTCCGCGGCGGCGAGGCGCTCGACATGTTGCAGGCGATGAACACCGGGCACGACGGGTCGCTGTCGACGATCCACGCGAACTCGCCTCGCGACGCGTTGCGCCGTCTCGAGACGCTCGTCCTGTTCTCGGGCGTCGCCCTACCGCTCACGGCGGTCCGCGCTCAGATCGGCGCCGGCGTCGACGCCGTCGTGCAGGTGCGTCGCGCGCCCGACGGCTCGCGGCGGGTCGAGTGCGTCGCGGAGGTGCGTGGCGATGACGACGACCTCGCCGTCGCGCCCTTGCTCGTCCGGCGGCCCGACGGGTCCGGCTGGTCGAGTCGTCAGCCGACGCGCGCGTCTCGACGGGGACACGGATGACTGCGCTCCCGCTCCTCGTGGCCGGCGCGTTCGTCGCGGTCCGCCTCGCGGTCGCGGCCTCGCGCGCACGCGCCCGGGAGCGCCTCCGCGCGCTCGCACCGCAACGCGGCTGGCGGGTCCCCGAACGGTTCCGGCCCCGCGTCGAGCGCGCGCTGCACGACGCGACGGTCGACACGACGCCCGAGAGCGCGGTCGAGCTGTGGCTCGGCGTCGTCATGGTCGCGGCGATGCTCTCGTTCGCGTTCTCCGCCGCGCTCGCGCCCCTCGTGGCGGTCGGTGGCCTCGTCGGCGGGCCGCTCTGGCTCCGCAGCGCGGGCAACCGTCGGACGCGAGCCCTCGACGCCGCGCTGCCGAACGCGCTCGACGTCGTGACGGGAGAGCTCCGCGCGGGAGGCACGTTGCGGACGGCGATCGACGTGCTCGCGGCGCGCGACGACGTCGTGGGCGCGGACCTGCGTCGCGCGCAGGCCCGCCTCGAGCTCGGTGCGTCGCTCGACGGCGCGCTCACCGCGTGGGTCGCCGAACGGTCGACGCCGACCGTGCGTGCGGTCGCCGGCGCGCTCGCGGTCGCAGGTGGGGTGGGCGGTGGATCGGCGCCCGCGCTCGACGGCCTCGCGCGCTCGCTGCGCGATCAGCACGGCGCAGCGGCAGAGGCGCGTGCCCTCTCGGCCCAAGCGCGGCTGTCCGCCGTCGTCGTGGGCGCCGCGCCGATCGCGTTCCTCGCGTTCGAGGCGGCGACCGACCCCGCGTCGACGGCGACACTCGCCACGACGCCGGTTGGGCAGGCATGTCTCGTCGCGGGTTTGGGGCTCGAGGTCCTCGCCGCGATCTGGATGCGGCACGTCGTGCGGTCGGTCGAGACATGAGCCCCCTCGGCGCGTGGCTCGTCGGTGTCGTCGCGGGACTGTTGCTCGCGACGCCCATCGTCCGTCGGGCTCGCGCGAGCGTCCTCGCGGCGCGGGCTCGGGATCTCGCGCCGCCCCGCACGGTCGGCCCCGCACCGCGGCGCACCCTCGTCGCGGCCGTCATCGGGCGCGCCCGGTTCGGCGTCGTCGGTCGGGTCGTGCGCGGCACCGTCGCGCGTCGACGGGCGGCGCGGGGCCGCGACCGGCTGTCGTCACAGCTGCCACTCGTGGCCGACCTCCTCACCGTCGCGGTCGGCGCCGGTTGCACCCCGTACCTCGCCGTCGAGGCGGCGTCGCGATGGGCGCCGGACCCGACGGCCGCGCACCTGACGTCGGTGCTCACCTCCTGCGCGCTGGGCGTCGGCTTCGGCGACGCGCTCGCAGACCTGGGCCGTCGCGAGCCCGTCCTGCGTCCGCTCGCCGAGTCGATGGAGATGTGCGAGCGGACCGGTGCACCGGTCGCGCCGGTGCTCGCCCGCCTCGCCGACGACGCGCGCGCCGCGACACGCAGGCGCGCGGAGACCCGCGCTCGCACCGTCCCCGTCCGCCTGCTGTTCCCGCTCGTGTTCCTCGTGCTGCCCGCGTTCGGCCTGCTGACCGTCGCGCCGGCGCTCCTGACCGGGTTCGCCCGTTCCTGACGGGCCGCGCTTCCCCGCGCATCGCGTTCCACGAACAGGGAGTCCGAACTTGCTCCGACGTCTCGTCCACACGTTCCTCACCGTCCTGGCCGCGGCACGTGCTCGGCTCGCAGCCGTTCGCACGCGCCTCGTCACCACCGAGGCCGGTCAGACGACCGCCGAGTACGCGCTGGTGATCCTCGGCGCGGCCGCGCTCGGGACGCTGCTCATCACGTGGGCATCGCACAGCCACGCGATCACGAAGCTGTTCGACACCGTCATCGGGAAGGTGCTGCCCTGAGCGCCGCGCCGCGACGTTCGGCCACGGCTTGGCCCCGGCAACGGGGCCAAGCCACGGTCGAGCTCGCCCTCGTCCTGCCCCTGATCGTCATGGCGCTGCTCGCGATCGTCCAGGTCGGTCTCGTCGTGCGTGACCAGCTCGGTGTCATCCACGCGGCGCGTGAGGCTGCCCGCGCCGCGAGCGTCGAACGCGATCCGTCTCGCGCCGTGGCGGCCGGGAACCGGGTGCTGCACGGGGTGAAGGTGAAGGTCGGCGCGCGGCCCCACGTCGGCGAGCCGATCACGGTCGACGTGTCGTTCCGATCGATCACCGACCTGCCGCTCGTCGGCGTGCTGTTCCCGGATCCGGTGTTGCACGCGCACGCGACGATGCGGGTCGAGCGATGACCCGCGCCCGGGGCGAACGCGGCGGCGCGTCGATGCTCGTGATCGCGGTGTTCGTCGTTGCGCTCGGTCTCGTGGTCGGCGCGGCGCGTCTCGGAACGGCGCTCGTCGCGAAGGCGCGCGCCGAGACGGTTGCCGACGCTGCCGCGCTCGCGGCCGCGGACTCGCTCGCGCTCGGACGCCGCGACGCGGTGTCAGCGGCGCGCGCGATCGCGGCGCGCAACGGTGGGACGCTCGTCTCGTGCGACTGCACCGGGCGCGACGCGCAGGTGACGGTCGAGGTCCCGGTGCACGGTCTCGCGGGTCACTCGCACGCGCGGGCGACCGCCCGTGCGGAGGTCCGGCCCGAAGCCGGCGTCAGTGCACGGTGATGCGGAACTCGTCGCTCTTGCCGACGGGCGCGTTCGTCCCGGGCCCGACCGACACGAGCGCGAGCGCGCCTTCGCCCTTGCGCGTCGCGCGGAAGTCGAACACCTGCCGGCCGGCCGCCCCGACCCGTGTCGTGCTCGGAGGCACGTAGCGGGCACCGGTCTGCACCACGAGCTCGGGTTGGGTCTGACCGACCCGCCACGAGTACCCCGTCCCGGGGGTGGCCGCGAGCTCGACATGGAACTGCTGGCCGACACGCACCGAGATCGCCTGCTTCGGGTCGGTGAACGTCGGGGTGCCCTTCGCGGTGTGCGACGAGCTGGCGCACGCACCGAGCAACGTCAGCAGCGCGCACGCGGACAGCAGGAGGAGGCTCGCTCGTGTCCCTCGCATCGCGTCCCCATCGGCACGCCGGGGACGCGACCTGAGCGGCGGGGTCAGCGGCCGCCGGCGAGAAGCCGGAGCACGGCGATCGCACCGCTCTTGTCGAGGTGCTCGTTCCAGTTGCCGCACTTCGGCGACTGGACGCACGACGGGCACCCGTCCTCGCATCCGCAGCCGGCCACGAGCTCGAGCGTGGCCGCCACGTGGCTCTCGAGCGCGTCGTACGCGAGCTCGGCGATGCCGGCTCCGCCCGGGTACCCGTCGTAGACGAAGATCGTCGGCTCACCCGTCACGGGATGCCACGCCATCGACACGCCGCCGACGTCCCAGCGGTCGCAGATCGCGAACAGTGGGAGCAGCCCGATGAGCGCGTGCTCGGCGGCGTGCACCGTGCCGAGCACGCGGTTGGGATCGACGCCCGCGCGCGCGAGCACGTCGTGCGGGACCGTGTACCAGCACGCCCGCGTCACGAGCGACTGGGGCGGCAGATCGAGCTCGACCACCTCGATCCGCTCGTTCGTCGACGCGCGCGTCCGCTGGTACGCGACCACGCGGCTCGTGACGTCCACCTCGCCGAGATGGGCCACGCCCGCGCCGATCGAGCGTGAGGCGGTGACGTCCCGCACCTCGATGTCGGTGTCGTCGCGCGTCTGCGTGTACTCGTCGGCGTCGTCGGCGGGTACCAGGTACGCGACGTGATCGCGCAGGTCGAGTCGCTCGACCCGGTACTGCCGGCCCTGGTGGAGATAGATCGCGCCCTCGTGCGCGACGTTGAAGACACGCGCGCCGTCGACCGTGCCGACGAGGCGGTCGTCACCGCAGTCGACGAGCCGGAACTCGACCGACGATCCGCTCCGCAACCCGACCCGCCGGGCCGGCGCATCGCGCCCGGACCAGAACATCCGGCCACCCCGCGGCTTGAGCTCGTCGTTCAGGACGAGATCGCGCACGACGTCGTCGAGCTGGTCCCCGAAGTACTGCTCGTCGTCGTGGGTGAGCGGTAGCTCGTGTGCTGCGCACGCGATGTGGGGTGCCGCGACGAACGGGTTGGCCGGGTTGACGACCGCGGCCTCCGGTCGGCGGGTGAGGAGCTGGTCGGCATGGGCGGCGTACCACTGGTCGAGCTGGTCGTCGCCGGCGACGAGCACCGCGGCGGCGCGCCGAGCGGACCGGCCGGCCCGGCCGACCTGCTGCCACATCGACGCGAGCGTCCCGGGAAACCCGTTGAGCACGATCGCGTCGAGCCCCCCGATGTCGACGCCGAGCTCCAGTGCGGTCGTCGCCGCGACCCCGAGGAGCGCCCGGTCGTTCAGGCCCTGCTCCAGCGCGCGCCGCTCCGTCGCGAGATAGCCGCCGCGGTACGCGTTGACCCGCGACGCGAGCTGCGGCGCGCTGCTCTCGAGCGCGCGGCGCGCGTGCGCGGCGACGAGCTCGGTGCTGGTGCGCGTGCGCGTGAAGGCGAGGGTCTGGTGGTCGCCGGCGACGAACCGCGCGAGGAGGTGTCCGGTCTCGACGTTGCCCGACGCGCGCGCACCCGAGCGCTCGTCGACGACGGGGCGCTGCCAGCACACGAACGACCGCTCGGCCTGCGGCGCGCCGTCGTCGTCGATCACCTCGACGGGGAGGCCGCACAACGTCGACGCCAGCTCACCCGGGTTGCCGATCGTCGCGCTGGAGAAGCAGAAGACCGGGTCCGAGCCGTAGTGCGCGCAGAGACGTCGCAACCGACGGAGGAGATGCGCGACATGACTGCCGAAGATCCCGCGCAGCGTGTGCAGCTCGTCGACGACGACGTAGCGCAATCGCATCAGGAACGTCGCCCATCGCTGGTGTGTCGGCAGGATCCCGACGTGGAGCATGTCGGGATTCGTCAGCAGCACTGTCGCGCGCTTGCGCGCTTCGGCGCGCTCGTCGGGCGAGGAGTCACCGTCGTACGCGTACGCGCGTAGCCCTGGGATCATCCACGACCGGAGCGAGCGGAGTTGATCCTGCGCGAGCGCCTTCGTCGGGAACAGCAGCAGCGCGGTGTCGCTGCGTCCTGCGAGCGCCGACTCCAGGATTGGCACCTGGTAGCACAGCGACTTTCCCGACGCCGTGCCCGTCGCCACGACGATGCTCCGCCCGGCTCGCAGCGCGTCCACCGCGCGCGCCTGGTGGGTGTAGAGCGCGTCGATCTTGCGCTGGCCGAGCAGCGCCATCGTGTCGCGACGCAGCTCCACCTCGGGCTCGGCGAAGCGGGACGGGCGCGCCGGCAAGGTGGCGCGGAACACCACGCGCTCCGACAGCTCGGGGTGCGCGCAGAGCTCGCCGACGGTGTCGCACGCGTCCACGCCCCGAGGATAGGTGGAGGTGTGACGCAGACGGACCGGCGCGGTCGATCGCGTTGGCCAGCGCAAGGAGCTGTTGGCAGGGGAGCGGCGAGCTTGCGAGCGCGACCGATCAATGACTCTCGAGCACTGCGTCGTCGGCGAAGTCGCGGAAGAGGGACTGCGCGTCCGAGCCGAGCGCGAGGTTCGTGCCGGTGCCGTTCGTGACCGGGACCCGGACGTTGCGGACCTGGCTGGGGTCGAAGGCCAGGCCGAGCCGCACGAGGCGGTAGAGGTCGCCGAGGCCGATGCCGTCGAGCTGGACGTGCCGGCCCAGCAGCGCGAGCAGGTGGATCGTCCCCGTCGCGTCCGGGTTCTGGGCCCGGAGCTGCGCGAGCGCGGCGAGCATGAACGTCCCCTGGTCCTCGCTGCGCTGGAGGTCGCCGGTGGGGAAGTCGTGACGGTCCCGGCAGAACGCGAGCGCCTGCTGGCCGTTCATGTGGACCACGCCGGGCTGGAAGTACGCCCCCGAGTACGTGTCGTGCATCGGGAACGGCACGTTCACGTCGATGCCGCCGACGCCGTCGATCAGCGCGGTGAACCCGTCGAAGTCGGTGGTCATCGCGTACGGGACGTCGACGCCGACGAGCTTCGCGACGGTCTGCGCCTGCAACGCCAGGCCGCCGTACGCGAGCGCAGCGTTGACCTTGTCGGTGCCGTGTCCGGGGATCTGCGCGCTGGTGTCGCGCGGGATGTCGAGGATCGTCGCCTTGTGCAGCGCCGGGTTCACACCGACGAGGTGGAGCGCGTCACCACGCGCGTTGCCGGGTCCGCCGCGCGAGTCGTTCCCGACGATCAGGAAGAACACGGGCTGTGTCGGCTCGCCGTTGTAGTGCGCCTGACCCACTTTCTCGACGCTGAACCACGTCGCGCCGGACGCGAACGGGATGCGCGTCCCGTGCAGCCACGCGGCGAACAGCAGGGCGACCGCGAGGAGCGCGCACAGCGGTGCGATCACGAGCGCGCTGACGACCGGGTGCCGGCGCAGCAGTGTCATGCCGTCGGCCCTTCGTGCGCGCGCCCGGACGCGGCGGCCGCGGTCACGCCGGGCCCGTCGCGGGTGACCGCGAGGTCGTACCCGGCGACGCGCCAAGCGCCGCCCGACGGCGCCAGGACCAGGTCACCGAGACGGGTCAGGTGCAGCGTCCCGCCGGCGACGGGCGCGCGCAGGTCGAGCGTCAGCGCGGCCGAGACGAGCACGACGTGGCCCGCCGTGTCCGCCAGCGCGGTGAGCGCGACCGTCGCCTTCGACGGATCGATCGAGCCGGTCGTCTTCTCGACGCCGTCGTCGGTGACGACGGCGCGGTCCGGCCCCGTGGCCTTCGCGGCCGCGTCGGGCGTGAACACCTGGGTGAACCTCGGGTCGCTCGTGCCCGTGCGCAACGCGGTGACGACCGCGCCCTCGACGTAGCTGTTCACGACCTGCGCGGCCTGGTCCCGGACGTCCGCGGGGAACGCGACCGCGGGACCCGCGCTCTCGACGTTCGTGGTCGTCAACTGGAGCGCGACGCTGCTGTTGATCGGCGCGGCCTTCGACGAGCGTGCCTTCGACGATCCGCCCGAGCACGCGGCCAGCGCGGACGCGCACATCGCGACGGCCACGACGGTTGCCATGGTGCGGGACGGCGACATAGAGCGGCGACAGGATGGCATGCCGCGCGCACCGAGCGGTGGACGCTTGGGGAAGCGATCAGCCCCCTGTGAGCAGGTTGCGGACCTCGTCCTCCGAGTCGGGTGTCACGAGCGCGAGCACCTCGTCGCCGGGGTGGAACACGGTGTCACCGCGCGCCATCACGACGTGGTCGTCGCGCACGATCGCGACGAACGTCGCGTCGCGGGGCACGTCGACCTCGCGGATCGCCTTCCCGGTGATCGTCGACTGCTCGTCCAGCCGGACCTCGACGAGGCGCACCTGGCCACCCTCGAGCTGGAACAGCCGCACGAGCCGGCCGACACTCACCGCCTCGTCGACGAGCGCGGTGATGAGGTGCGGCGTCGAGACGGACAGGTCGACGCCCCACGACTCGTTGAAGAGCCACTCGTTCTTCGGGTGGTTCACGCGCGCGATGACGCGGGGCACCGCGAACTCCTGCTTCGCGAGCAGCGAGACGACGAGGTTGTCCTCGTCGTCACCGGTCGCGGCCACGACGACGTCGCACGTGTCGAGTCCCGCCTCCTTGAGCGACGACACCTCGCACGCGTCGGCGACCTTCACGTCGAGACCGGCCGCGGTCGGGACCTTCCCGGCGACGTCGGGGTCCTGCTCGATCAGCAGCACGGCGTGGCCGTTCGCGACGAGCTCGCTCGCGATGAACGTCCCGACGTTGCCCGCCCCCGCGATCGCGACGCGCATCAGTGCCCGCCTCCTTCGTCGCCCGCGCCCTGCAATCGCGCGCGCAGCGCGTCGAGGTCGTTCATGTCGACGACGAAGTGCAGCACGTCGCCTTCCTGGCCGACGAGATCGCCGTCGAAGACGCGCGCACCGCCGAGCCGCGTGACCGCGGTGAGGACGAACCGGCCCGGCTCCTGGAGCTCCGCGAGCTTCTTGCCCGCCCAGTGCGCGGGGAGATCGCGCTCGACGAGCGCGACCTGCCCGCTGCCGTCGACCCAGTCCGCCGGGTGCGCACCCGGGAGCAACCGCCGCATCACCTGGTCGGTCGTCCAGGAGACGGTGGCCACGGTCGGGATCCCGAGCCGCTGATAGATCACGGCGCGACGCGGGTCGTAGATGCGGGCCACGACCCGCTCGACCTCGAACGTCTCGCGCGCGACGCGCGCCGACATGATGTTCGAGTTGTCGCCGCTCGTCACCGCGGCGAGCGCGCCCGCCCGCTCGATGCCCGCCTCGGCGAGCGTGTCGCGGTCGAAGCCGAAGCCGACGACCGTCGTGCCCCCGAAGCCGGTCGGCAGCCGGCGGAACGCCTCGCGCCGCTTGTCGACGACCGCGACGGTGTGACCGGACTTCTCGAGCATGCCGGCGAGCTCGCTCCCGACCCGACCGCACCCGACGACGACGACGTGCACCACGCACTCCCGTGCTCGTGTGAAGTCGCAGATGGTACCGGCCGGGCGAGGTGTCACCGGATCCAGCGGTGTGTCCGGGTCGTGGTTGACTGTCCCGCATGCGGACGTTCCCGACGCAGGCGACGCCGAAGCCGCTGCCGCCCGCGCCCGAGGTCGAGCTGAAGGAGAGCCGGGGCTACCGGCTGAAGCACAAGCTCCTCGGTCCGCCGCTCGACACCGAGGCGCTGGAGCACGAGCGCCTCGGCATCCCCACCGCGCTCGCGGTGTTCTCGTCGGACTGCATCTCGTCCTCCGCGTACGCGACCGAGGAGATCCTGCGCGTCCTCGTGCCGGCGGCCGGCCTCGCCGCCTTCAGCCTCGTCGTGCCGGCGACGCTGATGATGCTCGTCGTCCTCTTCTTCCTGATCCTGTCCTACCGGCAGACGATCAAGGAGTACCCGACGGCGGGTGGCGCCTACATGGTCACCCGCGACAACTTCGGGCTGCTGCCCGCGCAGGTCGCCGGTGTCTCGCTGCTGACCGACTACGTGCTGACCGTCGCCGTCTCGGTCTCGGCCGGGACGGCCGCGCTCACGTCCGCGGCGTCACCGTTGCGCCCGTACGCCGTCGAGATCTCGCTCTTCTTCATCGTCGTGATCGCGTTCGGCAACCTGCGTGGTGTCCGCGAGTCGGGACGGGTGTTCTCGTTCCCGACCTATCTCTTCATGTTCATGATGGGGCTCGTCATCGTGCTCGGCCTGTACAAGGCCGGGTTCGGGCACCTCGTCCCGCAGTCGATCCACCAGAAGGGCATGATCAAGGCGGGGACGGCCGGCAGCGGGTTCCTCTACGGCATCGGGATCTACGCGTTCCTGCACGCGTTCGCGTCGGGTGGCTCCGCGATGACGGGCGTCGAGGCGATCTCGAACGGCGTCAGCGCGTTCCGCAAGCCGGAGTGGAAGAACGCCCGGGTGACGCTCATCATCATGGGCGTCACGCTCGGCACCGCGTTCCTGGGACTGTCGGTCCTGTCGACCAAGGTCCACGCGGTGCCGTTCACGTCCGGCACGCCGACCGTCATCTCGCAGGTCGGCAAGCAGGTGTTCGGGGGCGGCGCGCTCGGCGACTCGCTCTACTACATCCTGCAGGCGGGGACGATGCTGATCCTCGTCCTCGCCGCCAACACCAGCTTCGCCGACTTCCCGCGCCTTGCGTCGTTCCAGGCGGCCGACGCGTTCATGCCGAAGCAGCTCACGAAGCGCGGGCAGCGCCTCGTGTTCTCGAACGGGATCATCTCCCTCGGCGCGGTCGCGGCGGTCCTCGTGGTCGCGACGGGCGCGAACGTCGCCCGCCTCATCCCGCTCTACGCGATCGGCGTGTTCACGTCGTTCACGCTCTCGCAGTCCGGCATGGCGCGCCACCACATCAGGAAGAAGGAGCCCGGGTGGCGCTGGGGCCTGGTCGTGAACGCGACCGGTGCGGTGCTGTCCGGGATCGTCCTCGTGATCTTCGCGGTCGCGAAGTTCACCGAGGGTGCGTGGATCATCATCGTGCTGGTCCCGATCTTCGTCGCGCTGCTGTACCGCCTGAACCACCAGTACGAGGCGGAGGCCGAGGAGCTCGAGCGCGACGCCGAGACCGCGGCGACCGCGCCGATCCTGCGGCGGCACGTCGTGCTCGTGTTCGTCGCGCGCCTCGATCGCGCAGCCGCGCGCGCCATCCAGTACGCACGGACCCTCGTGCCCGACGAGATGCGGGCCGTGCACATCGCCATCGACCGTCACGCGGCGGAGGAGCTCGCCGCGAACTGGCGCCGGCTCGGTCTCGCGCGCGTCCCGCTCGAGCTCGTCGACTGCCCGAGCCGCCGCATCGCCCGCGCCGCCCTCGAATACGTCGCGGCCGAGCTGGCCGGCGGTGACACCGAGGTCACCGTGGTCATGCCCCATCGCGTGTACAAGCGGTTCTGGCACCGGTTGCTGCACGACCGCACCGCGGACGAGATGGCGCGCGCGATGAGCCAGCTCCAGCATGTCAACGTCACCCAGATCCCGTACCACCTCGGCGCGCCGTCGCTGACGGTCGAGCAGGTCCAGTCGGACGGCGAGCGCATGGACTCGCCGCACGCATGACCGCGACGGACGCCGAGCCCGGGAGCCTGCCCGTCGTCCCGATCGGCCAGGTGACGTGGCGGACGTGGGTGCGCGTGCGGGGTCGGATCCGCTCGATCCGGGTGCAGCCCTGGGCCG
Source organism: Acidimicrobiia bacterium (assembly GCA_035651955.1). Classification (NCBI taxonomy): domain Bacteria; kingdom Bacillati; phylum Actinomycetota; class Acidimicrobiia; species Acidimicrobiia bacterium. The sequence goes on along the minus strand of DASRES010000054.1, from coordinate 8,699 downwards.
AGGTGGGTTCGCTCGAGTGCACGGTCGTCGACGACACCGGCGGGCTGCTGCTCATCTTCCTCGGGCGCCGGAGGATCGCGGGCGTCGAGCTCGGCCGGCACGTCATCGCCGAGGGGATGGTCGGGGAGCACCGCGGCTACCTCGCGATCCTCAACCCCGTCGTCGAGCTGCTCGACCACTGAACGCCGCCGGCGGCGTACGTGCCGTCTCGGTCGCGCGCGCGTCCGGCGTGTGATGTTCCGTACAGATTGACACTGCCCGAAATGCGCCCGTACCGTGTCTCGCCGCAGTTTCGCCCCCGGGACCCGCCGCGCCGGGCCGGGGGAGCGACGGTTCGCGCGTCAGCGACGCATCCGGTCCGAGGGCGACCGGTGGGGTCTCGACCAAGGAGTCACGCAGTTGGGGAGCATCATCCTCGCGGCCGAGGGCAGCTACCAGGAGTTCAAGCTCACCGGCGCGGAGTGGTTCTGGCTGGTGTTCTCGATCGCCACGGCGCTGCTCGCGATCCTGGTCGGCCTGTTCCTCATGCGCGGCGTCCTCGCGGCGGACGAGGGCACGCCGACGATGCGCGAGATCGCGAAGGCGATCCAGGAGGGCGCGATGGCGTACCTCCGGCGCCAGTTCCGCACGATCCTCATCATCCTCGTGCCCGTCGCGGCGGCAGTCTTCTTCACGTCGACGCGCGTCGCGAAGCCGGGCGGTGAGGAGGCGCTGTCGTTCGTCGCGTCGGGCGCGTTCCGCACGATCGCGTTCATCGTCGGCGGGTTCCTGTCCGGGCTCACCGGGTTCATCGGGATGAGCCTCGCAGTACGCGGGAACGTCCGCACCGCAGCCGCCGCGCGCACCGGGTCCCTGCCCGGTGCGCTTCGCGTCGCCTTCCGGACGGGCGGCATCGCGGGCATGTTCACCGTCGGCCTCGGCCTGCTCGGGGCGACGATCATCATCATGGTCTTCCAGAACAGCGCGACCGCGATCCTCGTCGGCTTCAGCTTCGGCGGATCGTTGCTCGCACTGTTCATGCGCGTCGGCGGCGGGATCTTCACGAAGGCGGCCGACGTCGGTGCCGACCTCGTCGGCAAGGTCGAGCAGGGCATCCCCGAGGACGACCCGCGCAACCCCGCGACGATCGCCGACAACGTCGGTGACAACGTCGGCGACTGCGCCGGGATGGCGGCCGACCTCTTCGAGAGCTACGAGGTCACGCTCGTGGCGTCGATCATCCTGGGCGTCGCCGCGTTCCGCTCCATCTATCCCCACGACCCGACCAAGTGGGTGCTCGGTCTGATCTTCCCGCTGATCGTCCGCGCGCTCGGCGTGCTCGCGTCGATCTGCGGCGTCTTCGCCGTGCGCGCCAGGGACAACGACCGTTCCGCGATGGCACCGATCAACCGCGGGTTCCTCACCGCGGGCGTGCTGACCGTCGTCGCGACGCTCGTCGTCGCGCTCGCGTACGTCGGCAACGGCCCGAAGAACGAGGGCTGGAAGATGTTCGGCGCGGTCGTCGTCGGGCTGATCCTCGCCCAGGCCGTCAGCGCGCTCACCGAGCACTTCACGTCCACCGAGCGCGAGCCGGTCCGCGAGATCGCGGAGGCCACACGCACCGGCCCGGCCACGACGGTGCTCGCCGGCATCGGCAGCGGTCTCGAGTCGTCGGTGTGGGCGATCATCGCCATCGCCATCACGATCGGTGTCGCGATCGGGCTCGGCGGCGGCAACATCCAGTTCTCGCTGTACCTCATCGCGCTGACCGGCATGGGCATGCTCGCGACGACGGGCGTCGTCGTGTCCGAGGACAGCTTCGGCCCGGTCGCCGACAACGCGGCGGGCATCGCCGAGATGTCGGGCGAGTTCGGCGGCGAGCCGGAGCGGATCATGGTCGGGCTCGACGCGGTCGGGAACACGACCAAGGCGGTCACGAAGGGGTTCGCGATCGGCTCCGCGGTCATCGCGGCCGTCGCGTTGTTCGCCTCGTTCATCGAGACGATCGGCAGCGAGCTCAACATCGGCAAGACCGGTTCGGCCCTCTTCCACGACACCGCGACCCAGATCAACATCGCCGAGCCGAAGACGTTCATCGGACTGCTCATCGGTGGCTCGATCGCGTTCCTGTTCAGCGCGCTCGCCATCCGCGCCGTCGGCCGCACCGCGGGGACCGTCGTGCAGGAGGTCCGCTCGCAGTTCGCCGACGGTCAGATCATGGCGGGCACGAAGCGGCCCGACTACGGCCCGGTCATCGACATCTGCACGAAGGCGTCGCTGCGCGAGCTCGCGACGCCCGCGCTGCTCGCGGTGCTGTCGCCCGTCATCGTCGGGTTCGGCGTCAGCTACCTCGCGCTCGGCGCGTTCCTCGGCGCCGTCATCCTCACCGGTCAGTTGATGGCGAACTTCCTCAACAACGCCGGTGGCGCGTGGGACAACGCGAAGAAGTACATCGAGGACGGTCACGAGGGCGGCAAGGGCTCCGAGGCACACAAGGCCGCCGTCATCGGCGACACCGTCGGCGACCCGTTCAAGGACACCGCGGGTCCCGCGCTCAACCCGCTCATCAAGGTGATGAATCTCGTCGCGCTCCTCGTGCTCCCCGCGGTGATCAGCCTCCGCAACAACGACGCCGCGCGCTTCGGCATCGCGGGTGCGAGCCTCGTCATCCTGCTCGTCGCGATCGCGTTCTCGAAGCGCAAGGGCGGCGGGTTCGCCGAGGAGTCCGAGATCGTCGAGGAGGCGATCCACGAGCGCGAGGCGCAGCTCGCGCCGTAAGACACACGGCAGCAACGGCGTCATCCGCTGTCACGGCCCGCCCTCCATCGAGCGGCGGGCCGTGTCGCGTCCGCATCAGGACGCGGCCGGTCCGCGTCAAGAACGCGTCAAGACGCCGGGCCGGGCTGCGGGCGCGCGGGGTGGGACCCGTAGAAACGCGCGATGGAGACCGTCACCCCGCGTCAGGCGCCCACTCCGATGCCGCCGCCGACCGCGGCGCCGAACCTTCCCGAGAGCCGGCGCTACCGGTTGAAGAAGCGTCTCCTGGGTCCGCCGCTCGACACGGACCAGCTCGAGCACGAGCGCCTCGGGATCCCCACCGCGCTCGCGGTGTTCTCGTCGGACTGTATCTCGTCCTCGGCGTACGCGACCGAGGAGATCCTCCGCGTCCTCGTCATCGCGGTGGGCCTCGCGGCGTTCAGCCTCGTGGTCCCCGTGACGATCGCGATGCTCGTCGTGCTGTTCTTCCTGATCCTCTCGTACCGCGAGACGATCAAGGAGTACCCGACGGCCGGTGGCGCGTACATGGTCACGCGCGACAATTTCGGCCTCCTGCCCGCGCAGGTCGCGGGGGTGTCGCTGCTGACCGACTACGTGCTCACCGTCGCGGTGTCGACGGCGGCGGGCACCGCCGCGCTGACGTCCGCGATCGCGTCGCTCCGCCCGTACTCCGTCGAGATCTCGCTGTTCTTCATCGTCGTGATCGCGGTCGGGAACCTGAAGGGCGTCCGTGAGTCCGGGAAGATCTTCGCGGTCCCGACGTACCTCTTCATCGGCATCATGGGCGTGCTGCTGCTCGTCGGCTTCTACAAGATGGGGTTCGGGCACCTCGCGCCGCAGTCGGTGAGCAAGAAGGGGATGCTGAAGCTCGGCAGCCCGGGCGACGGCCTCGCGTACGGGGCGGGCCTGTACGTGCTGCTGCACGCGTTCGCGTCGGGTGGCGCGGCCGTGACCGGTGTGGAGGCGATCTCCAACGGCGTCACCGCGTTCCGCAAGCCCGAGTGGAAGAACGCGCGCGTCACGCTGATCATCATGGGCGCGACGCTCGGGACGCTCTTCCTGGGGCTGTCCGTCCTCTCGACGCGTGTCCACCCGATCCCGTACGTGTCCGGGACGCCGACGGTCATCTCGCAGGTCGGCAAGCAGGTGTTCGGGACGGGCCCGGTCGGCGGCCTCCTCTACGGGCTGCTCCAGGTCGGGACCATGCTGATCCTCGTCCTCGCCGCGAACACGAGCTTCGCAGACTTCCCGCGGCTGGCGTCGTTCCACGCGGGTGACAACTTCATGCCCCGCCAGCTCACCAAGCGCGGCCACCGGCTGGTGTTCTCCAACGGCATCATCGCCCTCGCGCTCGCGGCCGCGGTGCTCGTCGTCGTGACGGGCGCGAAGGTCGACCGGCTGATCCCGCTCTACGCGATCGGCGTGTTCACGTCGTTCACGCTGTCGCAGGCCGGCATGGCGAAGCACCACGTCACGCGCAAGGAACCGGGATGGCGGCGGGGCCTGTTCGTGAACGGCATCGGCGCCGTGCTGTCCGCCGTCGTCGACGTCATCATCGGCATCACGAAGTTCACGCACGGCGCGTGGGTGATCATCATCTTCGTGCCCGTCCTCGTCGCGCTGCTCGTACGCCTCAACCGCCAGTACGAGTCCGAGGCCGACCAGCTCGAGCACGACGTGACCGCAGCCGTCACCGCACCCGTGCTGCGCCGCCATGTCGTCCTCGTCCTCGCCGCGCGGCTCGACCAGAGCACGGCGCGTGCGATCCAGTACGCGCGCACGCTCGTTCCCGACGAGATGCGCGCCGTCCACATCGCGTGGGACCGCGACGCGGGCGCGCGTCTCGCCGCCGAATGGGCGCGGCTGGGCCTCGCGCGCGTTCCTCTCGAGCTCGTCGACTGTCCCGACCGGCGTGTCGCGCGCGCCGTGCTGGAGTACGTCGCAGCCGAGCTCGCCGACGGCCAGACCGAGGTGACCGTGGTGCTCCCGCACCGCGTCTACAGCCACACGTGGCACCGCTTCCTGCACGACCGAACCGGTGACGAGATCGCCGAGGCGATCAGCGGGCTCGAGCACGCGAACGTGACGATCATCCCGTACAAGATGGGCGAGACGTCCGTCCACGCGGACGCGTAGCGGACGGTCGTCAAGAGGCGTCCGCCGGGCGTCAGGAAGCCGTCAAGTGCGTTCCGGGCGCGGCCGCACGTGTCGTACAAGGGCGTGCGTGAAGCCCGTCGAACCGTTTCCCCGGCTGACACCGTGGCGTCTGGCGGTCGCCGTCGGCGTGCCCTTCGTCGTGGCGGCCGCGTTGGTGCCACTGCGGTCCGAGATGCTGGCGTCGAACGTCGCGCTGGTGCTCGTCGTCGTCGTGGTCGCGTCCGCGATCCTCGGCGGCCGCGCGGGCGGCGCGCTGAGCGCGCTCGCGTCGGCGGTCGCGTTCGACGTCTTCTTCACCCGGCCGTACGGGTCGTTCGCGATCAACGGGCGTGACGACATCGAGACGACGGTGTTGTTGCTCGTGGTCGGCCTCGTCGTCGGCGAGCTCGTCGTGCGCATGTACCGCAGCCGGATGCACGCCCTGCAGAAGCAGCACGAGCTCGACCGGATCCAGCGGCTCGCCGAGCTCGCGGCCGGTGGCGAGCCGCCGGGCCGGCTGATCCGCGCGGTCGAGGCGGAGCTCACCCACCTGCTCGACCTCGAGGCGTGCTGGTTCGAACGGCCGCCGTTCGTCGCCACGCTTCCCGTGCTCGCGCACGGTCGGGTCCGCATCGCCGGGGACGACGGCGGTCCGGCCGAGTCGCGCCGGCTCGAGCTCCCCGTGTGGGGCGACGGCCGGCAGATCGGACGGTTCGTTCTCGACCTCCCGTACGACACCTTCGGGATGCTCATCCCGGGCGACGACCGCGCGACCGCGATCGCACTCGCCGACCAGCTCGGCTCACTCCTCGTGAACGGGACCGCGTGACATGCAGCTCGCTGACGTCGTCTACCCGTTGGTCGTCATCGCGTTCTTCGCGCTCGCGGTCGCACTCGTGTTCGCGTGCGACCGGATCATCGGCGCCGACGAGACGGTCGTGACGGCGGACGAGACGCCCACGAGCCCCGAGGAGCGCGCGGCGTGAAGATCGACGACGTCGTCGGGCTGGTCGTCGCGATCGTGCTCGCGGTGTACCTCGTCATCGCCCTGCTGCTGCCGGAGCGGCTGGGATGACGTTCCCCGCGTGGGGGCAGTTCGCGCTCGTCGCCGTCGCACTCGTCGTCGCGACGCCGCTGCTCGGCTCGTACATGGCGAAGGTGTTCGGCGGCGGAGCCGCGCCCGGCGACCGGCTGTTCCTCCCCGTCGAGCGCGCGGTCTACCGCGTCGCCGGCGTAGACCCGGAGCGCGAGCAGCGTTGGAGCGCGTACGCCTTCGCGACGCTCGCGTTCAGCGTCGTGTCGGTCCTGCTCCTGTACCTGCTCCAGCGTCTGCAGGGTCACCTCCCTCTCGACCCGACGGGCGTGAAGGGCGTGTCGCCGAGCGTCGCGTTCAACACCGCGGTCAGCTTCACGACCAACACCAACTGGCAGAGCTACGCGGGCGAGTCGACGATGAGCCATCTCACGCAGATGGCCGGGCTCGCGGTGCAGAACTTCGCGTCTGCCGCGGTCGGCATGGCGGTCGCCATCGCGCTCGTCCGCGGGCTCGTCCGGGCGCGCGGCGGCACGATCGGGAACTTCTGGGTCGATCTCGTGCGCGGCACGCTGCGCATCCTCGTGCCGCTCTCCTTCGTGTTCGCGCTCGTCTTCGTCAGCCAGGGCGTGATCCAGAACCTGCACGGGTTCACGACCGCGCACACGGTCACTCACCAGGTGCAGCACATACCGGGCGGCCCGTTCGCCAGCCAGGAGTCGATCAAGGAGATCGGCACGAACGGCGGCGGCCCGCTGAACGCGAACTCGGCGCACCCGTTCGAGAACCCGAACGCGATCACGAACGTGTTGCAGATCTTCCTGCTGCTCCTCATCCCGTTCGCGCTGACGTACACGTTCGGGAAGATGGCCGGCGACCAACGCCAGGGCTGGGTCGTGTTCGCGGTCATGTTCGTGCTGTGGGCCGGCGCGGCGGGGTTCGCGATGACGCAGGAGACCGCGGGCAATCCGCACCTGACGACGGCCGGTGCCGCGCAACACGTCAGCGCCACGAACCCGGGCGGGAACCTCGAAGGGAAAGAGACACGGTTCGGCTCGGCCGGGTGCGGCCTGTACGCCGCCTCGACGACCGGCACGTCGACGGGAGCCGTCGACTGCGCGCACGACAGCATGACGCCGCTCGGCGGTGCGGTCCCGCTCGCCAACATGATGCTGGGCGAGGTCAGCCCGGGCGGTGTCGGCTCGGGGCTGTACGGGATGCTCGTGTTCGTCCTGCTCGGGGTGTTCATCGCGGGCTTGATGGTCGGCCGGACACCGGAGTACCTCGGCAAGAAGATCCAGGCCGGCGAGGTCAAGCTCGTCGTGCTGTACATCCTGTTCGTGCCGCTCGTCGTGCTCGGCTTCGCCGGAGCGTCGGTGGTCATCGGCAGCGCGCGGCACGCGATCCTCAACCCCGGTCAACATGGCTTCACGGAGATCGTCTACGCGTTCACGTCGGCCGGGAACAACAACGGCTCCGCGTTCGGCGGCCTGACCGTCACCTCGACCTGGTACCAGGTGACCCTCGCGCTCGCGATGCTCGTCGGCCGGTTCTTCCTCATCGTGCCGACGCTCGGCATCGCGGGCTCGCTCGTGCGCAAGCAGAAGGTCCCCGCGTCGGCCGGCACGTTCCCGACCGGCACGCCACTGTTCGCCGGGTTGCTCGGTGGTGTCGTGCTGATCGTCGTCGGCCTCACCTACTTCCCAGCCCTCGCGTTGGGTCCGATCGTGGAGCGGTTGGCATGACGCAGCCCGGTGAGAAGGCGAAGCTGCTCGACGCCGCGTTGGTGCGGCGAGCGATCGTCGACAGCTTCGTGAAGCTCAGCCCGCGCACGATGGTCGGCAATCCGGTGATGTTCGTGGTCGAGGTCGGCAGCGTCCTGACGACGATCCTGTTCCTGCGCGACGCGCCCTCGTCGTCGATGCAGGAGAACGTCTTCGCCGGTCTGGTCGCGGCGTTCCTCTGGTTCACCGTCCTCTTCGCCAACTTCGCCGAGGCCGTCGCCGAGGGGCGCGGGAAGGCCCAGGCCGACACGCTCCGGCGGACGCGCACGGAGACGGTCGCGCGGCGCCGCGGGGCCGACGGGTCGGTCACCGAGTGTCCGAGCACCGAGCTGCAGCCCGGCGACGAGTGCGTCGTCACGGCGGGCGAGGTCATTCCGAGCGACGGCGAGGTGATCGAGGGGATCGCGAGCATCGACGAGTCCGCGATCACGGGCGAGTCCGCGCCCGTCATCCGTGAGTCGGGCGGTGACCGGTCGGCCGTCACGGGTGGCACCCGGGTGCTCTCGGACGAGATCGTCGTGCGGATCACCGCGCGCCCCGGCGAGACGTTCGTCGACCGGATGATCGCGCTGGTCGAGGGATCCAACCGCCAGAAGACGCCGAACGAGATCGCGCTGAACATCCTCCTCGCCGGCCTGACGATCGTGTTCCTGCTCGCGACGGTCACGTTGCAGCCGTTCGCGATCTACGCGCACGCGCGGCAGCCGGTCATCACGCTCGTCGCGCTCCTCGTGTGCCTCATCCCGACGACGATCGGCGGCCTGCTGTCCGCGATCGGCATCGCGGGGATGGACCGGCTCGTGCGCCGCAACGTGCTCGCGATGAGCGGACGCGCCGTGGAGGCCGCTGGCGACTGCTCCACCCTGCTGCTCGACAAGACGGGCACGATCACGTTCGGGAACCGGCAGGCAGCCGAGCTCGTCCCGGTCGACGGTGTCGCGCTGCAGGACCTCGCCGAGGCCGCGCAGGTCTCGAGCCTGGCGGACGAG
>DASRES010000053.1 GCA_035651955.1 Acidimicrobiia bacterium | reverse complement strand
CTGGCACCTTCGGTGCCGGGCCGCTCGGGCCACCGCTTCCGCTCGCCTCCCGGCTCGCTCGCTCCGGGCATCTCCGCTCCTGGCACCTTCGGTGCCGGCGCGGGCGGACGGTAGGTTTCCTCCCCATGGCGCGCGTGTTCTCGGGGATCCAGCCGACGGGCGAGATGCACCTGGGCAACTACCTGGGTGCCGTCCGGCGCTGGGCGGCCGAGCAGGACGAGCACGACGCCATCCACTGCGTGGTCGACCTCCACGCGATGACGATCGCCTACGACGCCTCTGAGCTGGCCGAGCGGACCCGCCGCACCGCGATGCTGCTCATGGCGGCCGGGCTCGACCCGGAGCGGACGATCCTGTTCGTGCAGAGCCACGTGCGGGTCCACACCGAGCTGACCTGGGTGCTCAACTGCGTCGCCGCGTTCGGCGAGCTACGCCGGATGACCCAGTTCAAGGAGAAGGCCGAGTCCCAGGACTTCGTGAGCGCGGGCCTGTTCGACTACCCCGTCCTCATGGCGGCCGACATCCTCGCCTACGACACCGACGAGGTCCCGGTCGGCGAGGACCAGCGCCAGCACCTCGAGCTCGCCCGCGACCTCGCGATCCGGTTCAACCACCGCTTCGGCGACACGCTCGTCGTGCCCACGGGGACGTATCCGAGCGTCGGCGCGCGGGTGAAGGACCTCCAGAACCCGACGGCCAAGATGTCGAAGTCGTCCGAGTCGCCCCAGGGCACGGTGCTGCTGCTCGACCCGCCCAAGACGATCACGAAGAAGATCAAGTCGGCGGTCACCGACTCCGGGACCGACGTGCGGTACGCGCCCGACGAGAAGCCGGGCGTCTCGAACCTGCTCGAGATCCTCGCCTCGGTGTCGGACACGACCATCGAGCAGGCCGAGCACGACTTCGCCGGCCTCGGGTACGGCAAGCTCAAGACCACGGTGGCCGACGCCGTGGTCGAGTACCTGCAGCCGTTGCAGGCGCGCTACGAGGAGCTCGCGCGCGACCCGGGCGAGGTGACCCGTCTCCTCGCGCTGGGTGCCGGGAAGGCGGAGGCGATCGCGGAACCGGTGCTCGCGCGCGTGCGTCGCGCGGTCGGACTGTTGCCGCGCGGGTGACGCCGTCGTGCCGCTGACCGACGAGGAGCAGCAGGCCCGTCGCGCCGCGATGCGCGACATCATGACGGCGACGCCCTACATCCGCTCGCTCGGCATCGTCGTCGAGGAGTGGTCGCCCGACGGCGTCAGGGTGCGGCTGCCGTTCCGCGAGGAGCTCTCGAACGACGGCGTCGTGTACCACGGCGGCGCGATCGCGTCGCTCATCGACACGACGGGCGCGGCCGCGGTGTGGGCTGGTCACGACTTCGACCGCGGCGTGCGCGCGGCGACGGTGTCGATGACGGTGAACTATCTCGGCGCGGCCCGTCAGAGCGACCTCCTCGGCGAGGCGCGCTGCCTGAAGCGCGGCCGCGACCTGTCGTTCGTCGAGATCACGGTGCGCGACGCCGACGGGCGCGCCGTCGCCGACGCCTCGCTCGTCTACCGGATCGTCCCGTAGCCCACGGCGTCCATGCGTCGTTCGTCGTCGCATGACGACACTCAGCGACGCATGGACGCTCTCGGTCAGTCGTCGTCGGCGGCGTGCAGCGCGTCGACGACCTCGCGCGGGATGCCCGTCGCGTCCCAGGCGCTCGGGTCGTGGTGCGCGGCGGCCCAGCGCGCGGCCTCCTCGGGACCGCCCGCGACGCGGATCATGTCGGCGCCGAGACGGGGGTGCTGGACGTACAGCCCGACGCGCCGCGTGAAGCCACCGCGAGTCGTCCATGCCTCCGCGGTCTCCCGGCCGGCGGCGGATGCGGCAAGCGTCGCGACGACACGGCCGTACGTGCGCAGGCCGCTGTCCACCTTGCCGACGTCGTGCAGCAGCGCGGCAGCGAGCCAACGCCCGTCACCCGCGTAGGGCGTGCCGGCGAGCGCGCGCTCGACACGCCGCGCGACCGCGACGGAGTGACGGCGATCGGGGTTGGGCATGCGGTTCCACAGCGCGAACGCGCCGGGCGGGAGCACGTCGCGCACCCACGCGACGTCCGCGGCGCGCGGCGGGCCGGGACGCAGCGAACCGAAGAACCGGCGGGCGAGGTGCGCTGTCCTCATCGCACCTGGATGTAGCGGAACAGCGCGTCCTCGAACGGGCGGAGCACCGCGTCGAGCGCGTGCGTCGAGAACACGATCAGGACGAGGATCAGCAGGCCGTACGGCCGGAACTGGTACCAGCGTGGGAGCCAACGGCGCGGCAGGACCCGCTCGATGAGCGACGACCCGTCGAGTGGGGGGATCGGCAGCAGGTTGAAGATCCCGAGCACCAGGTTCCCGAACGCGAACCAGAAGAGGATCTGCGCGACGAGCGGCGCGTGGTCGAGCGCGAGGACGCCGGTGTGGGTCGTCACCCAGCGGTGGAGCAGCACGCGCGCGCCGTACGCGGCTCCGAGCATGAGCGCGAGGTTCGTGGTCGGCCCGGCAAGACCGACGAACAGCATGTCGCGGCGGGGCTGGTGCAGCTTCGACGGGTCGACCGGCACGGGCTTCGCCCAGCCGAACGGCAGCAGCCCCGCGAGCAGCAGCATGCCGGGGAGGATGATCGAGCCGAACGGGTCGATGTGCGGGATGGGGTTGAGCGTCAGCCGGCGCGCCCGCTTCGCGGTGTCGTCGCCGAAGAACAGTGCGACGACGCCGTGGCTGATCTCGTGGAGGATGATCGCGACGACGAGCCCCCCGTAGAAGATCACCTTCTCCTGGGTGGACACGCGGTGCTGCTCGTCAGCGCTTCTTCGACGCGCACACGATGCAGAGCCGCGCCGCGGGCATCGCCTCGAGCCGCGCTTCCGCGATTGGCTGGCCGCACGACTCGCACCGGCCGTACGTCCCGGCGTCGAACTTCGCCAGGGCGTTGTCGATCTCGCGCAGGGTCTCGAGGAGCTGGCCCGCGAGGGCATCCACCTCGCCCCGCTCCGCGGTGACCTGCCCGGAGTCGGCGAACCCCTCGTCGAAGTCCATGTCGCCGGCGTCGCCCCGGCCCATCTGGCGGAGCTGGTCGCGCAGGCGTTCGCGCTCCTCCGTCAACCGGTCGCGCAGGGACGCGTGCGCGGTGTCCGCCATGGGGTCAGGTTACTCGGGTTGTCTCGTCGCACCGCTGCGCTCGCGGGCGGCGAGCCGGGCCCGGGGGTGGGCCTGGTCGTAGACGGCACGGAGCCGCTCGGGCGACACCTTCGTGTACACCTGGGTCGTCGACAGGCTGGCGTGGCCGAGCAGCTCCTGGACCACCCGGATGTCGGCGCCGTGCTCCAGCATGTGGGTCGCGCACGAGTGGCGGAGCACGTGCGGCGACAGCCGGCCGCCGAGGCCGACCCGCTCCCCCGCGTCGCGCACGATCTTCCAGCACGCCTGGCGCGTCAGCCGCCCGCCCCGGGCGTTGAGCACGACCGCGTCGACGTCGCTCCGGCGGACCCGTGCCCGCACCAGCTCCGGCCGGCCGCGCACGAGGTACTCGTCCAGTGCGGCACGGGCGCTGCGCCCGACGGGCACGACCCGTTCCTTGCTCCCCTTGCCGAGCACGCGCATCATCCCGTCCTCGAGGTCGACGTCGCCGAGGTCGAGCCCGCACAGCTCGCTGATGCGGATGCCGGTCGCGTAGAGCGTCTCGAGGATCGCCCGGTCCCGGAGCGCGCGCGGCTCGTCACCGGTGATGGCGCCGAGCAGGGCGTCGACCTCGTCCTCGGTGAGGGCCTTCGGGATCCCCTGCGGGACGCGCGGCGCGCCAACGTCCTCGGCCGGATCGGCGCGGGTCTCCCCTTCCTCGAGGCAGAAGCGGTGGAAGGACCGGACCGCGACGACCGCGCGCGCGATCGACGACGGCGCGAACGTCGCGCGGCCGTCGTCGTCACGAGCGTCGCGCAGGTACGCCACGTACGCGAGGACGGTCTCCTCGCCGACCGCGCCCGGGTCGTGGACGCCCCGCCGGCGCAGGAACTGCGCGTACCGGCGGAGGTCGCGCCGGTACGCGGCGAGCGTGTTCGCGGCGAGGCCGCGCTCGACGGCGAGCCACGTCTCGTGCTCGGCCAGCAACCGCTGGAGCTCGTCGCGGCCCGCGACCGACGGGGCGCGCGCCACCGGGTTACGAGACCGCGGCGACGTCGTCGATCGGCAGTCGCGGCACGCGGCCCTCGGCCCGGGCCTTGGCGGCCGCGACGAACGCGGCGAAGAGCGGGTGCGGCCGGTCGGGACGGCTCTTGAACTCGGGGTGCGCCTGCGTGGACACGAAGAACGGGTGCACGTCCTCGGGCAGCTCGACGAACTCGACGAGCCGGTCGTCGGGCGACGTTCCCGAGGTCACCAGCCCGCACTCCTCGAGCCGCCGGCGGTAGCGGTTGTTCACCTCGTAGCGGTGGCGGTGACGCTCGTAGACCACCTCGGCGCCGTACGCGCGCTGCACGATCGTGCCCGGCTCGAGCTTCGCGGGGTACGCACCGAGGCGCATCGTGCCGCCCATGTCGACGATCTCGCGCTGCTCGTCCATCAGGTCGATGACCGGGTGCGGGGTGTGCGGGTCGAACTCGCTCGAGTTCGCGCCGTCGAGCCCGCACATGTCACGCGCGAACTCGATCACCGCGCTCTGCAGGCCGAGGCACAGCCCGAGGTACGGGATCTGGTTGAGCCGCGCGAACCCCGCGGCCGCGACCTTGCCCTCGATGCCGCGGACCCCGAAGCCGCCGGGCACGACGATGCCGTCGAGATCGCGCAGGCGGCCCTCGGCGAGCAGGCCCTCGGTGTCGTCGGACGCGATCCAGTCGATCACGACGCGCGCGCCGCACGCGTACCCGCCGTGGCGCAACGCCTCGACGACCGACAGGTACGCGTCGGGGAGGTTCACGTACTTGCCGACGAGCCCGACGCGGACCTCGTCCGTCGCGCGCTCGACGCGCGCGACGAGCTCGCGCCACGCGCTCAGGTCGGGCTCGCGCTCCTCGAGGTGCAGCACGCGGCACACGTAGTCGTCGAGACCCTCTTCGTGCAGGACGAGCGGGATCTCGTACAGCGTGTCGGCGTCGACCGCGGAGACGATGCCCTCCTCGGGGACGTCGCACAGCTGCGAGATCTTCTCCTTGAGCCGGCTCGGGATCGGGCGGTCGGAACGGCACACGATCGCGTCCGGCTGGATGCCCCGGCTGCGCAGCTCGGTGACGGAGTGCTGGGTCGGCTTGGTCTTCTGCTCACCGGACGGGCCGATGAACGGCACGAGCGTCACGTGGATGTAGAAGACGTTGTCGCGGCCGACGTCCTTGCGGAACTGCCGAATCGCCTCGAGGAACGGCAGGATCTCGATGTCGCCGACCGTGCCGCCGACCTCGGTGATCACGACGTCGACGTCCTCCGCGGTGGCGAGACGGAAGATGCGGTCCTTGATCTCGTCGGTGATGTGCGGGATCACCTGCACGGTCTGCCCGAGGTACGCGCCGTGGCGCTCCTTGGCAAGCACGGACTGGTAGATCGATCCCGTCGTCGCGTTCGAGTCGCGGTGCAACGGCACGTCGACGAAGCGCTCGTAGTGCCCGAGGTCGAGGTCCGTCTCGCCGCCGTCGTCGGTGACGAAGACCTCGCCGTGCTGGAACGGGTTCATCGTCCCGGGGTCGACGTTGATGTACGGGTCGAGCTTCTGCATCGTCACCCGCAGTCCCCGGCTCTTCAGCAACCGGCCCAGCGACGACGCCGTCAAACCCTTGCCCAGGCTCGACGCCACCCCGCCGGTCACGAAGATGTGCTTCGCCACGCCCCAGTCCTCCGCTCGTCCGCTCGCGGTCGCCCCGCCATGTCCGTCTCCCGACGTCACCGTCGAGAGCTACGTCTCGGTGAGAGGCCCGCCGAGCGGCCGTCACGTGTTGGCGCGACGAGCTCTCGGGATCCCGACGGTACCATGCCGCGCGCCGCCGGCTTGCGACCTCGTGCGTGCGGCCGCCTCCCATCACGGAACTGGAGACGCGTGGCGACCCTCGACCGGCTCCGCGTGCAGACGGGCGCCGCGCGCGGCGACCACGCGGCGGGCGGTGCCCGGTCGTCCGTGGGCGCGCCATGGGTGGTCGACGTCGTCGTGCTCGCGCTCGCCGCCGCGCTGCTGCGCGTGCCGGCGCTGCTCGCGTCGCGTCATCTGCTGTTCGACGACGGCGTCTACGGCGCGTCGGCGGTGGCGATGCGTCACGGCGCGCTTCCCTTCCGCGAGGTGTTCTCGAGCCAGGGGCCGCTGTTCCTGCCCCTCGTGTTCGTGTTCGACCTGCTCGGCGGGCGGACGCTCGACGCGCCGCGGTTGCTCGCGCTCGTGTCCGGCGTCGGCGTGACGCTCGCGGTGTACGCGATCGGACGCGAGCTCACGTCACGCGGTGGCGCGCTGCTCGCGGCGGGGCTGGTCGCGTGCAGCGGATCGGTGCTGTGGACGACGGGCCCGTTGACGTCCGACGGTCCGGGCGTCGCGCTGTCGTGCTTCACGGTCCTGCTCGCGTGCCGCTACGCCCGCCGCTCGTCGACGGGCAGCGCGGTGGCGATCGGCGCGTGCGCGGGCGCTGCGTTCGCGGTGAAGAGCCTGCTCGTCGTGCCCGCGCTCGTCGCCGCTGCGCTGCTGTTGGTGTCGCGACGGCGGCTCGTCGACGTCGCGGTGGCGGGCGCGGCCGCGGTCGTCGTGGTCGTCGCCGTCACGGTGCCATGGGGTGTGCACAACGTGATCGAGCAGTCGGTCGGCTACCACACCGACCAGGCGACGCACCAGACGCCGTGGGCGAACACGGTCAAGACGTTCAGCACGCTCGGTGACCGCGACGCCCCGATCTTCGGCGCGCTCGTCCTCGCCGTCGCCTTCACCGCGTTCGCCGCGGTCCGGTCGCGATCGCGTCGCCGACGTGACGGCACGAGCGCGTTGGGACGCTTTGTCGCGCATACGCCGACAAACCGTCCCAACGCGGGAGGCGGCGGCGAGCCCGGACAGGTGTGGCGGGTGATCGGGAACCCGCGCGTCGCCGTCGCGGTGTGGGCACTGCTCGCGTTCGTCGTGCTCGTCCTCGAGAGCCCCATGTGGCGCAACCACCTCGCGCACCTCGTGCCCGCGCTCGCGCTGCTCGTCGGCGCGTACCGTCCGCCGTGGGTCGCGCTGGCCGCTGCCGCGCTGGTGCTCGTGCCGTACCACGTCGTGCACGTCCACGACGTCCTCGCGCCCGCGCCGTACCGCGGCAGCGACGCGGTGCTCGAGCACGCGCTGCGCGCGCTCCCGCCGCGCGCGCAGGCGATCAGCGACGACCCCGGCTTCGTGTGGCGGTCCGGCCACCGGACGCCACCCGACTTCGTCGACACGTCGGTCCTGCGGATCGAGTCGACGCGACCCGGCATCCATATCACCGGCGCGACCGTCGCCGCGGCCGCGCGCCGGCCGGCCGTCTGCGCCGTGGTGATCTGGTCGAGCCGCTTCGGGCGCTTCAGTGACCTTCCGTCGCGCCTGCAGCGCGCGGGCTATCAGCAGCAGTTGACGTTCCCGCACCATCGGTCGCTGTGGACGCGACCGTGCCCGCGCTGACTCGGCGGCGGCCGAGTCGGTCGAAGGCACGCAACGGCGGGACGGCGTCGATCACGCGGCTGAACGACACGAGCTCCGCGACGACGTTCAGCACGACCAACACGACGAGGATCACGTTGCGCGAGCCCCGCCCGATGTCGAGGACGACCGCCAACCCGAGCGCGCCGCCGATGACGTTGGCACCCGTGTCGCCGAGCATGATCCGCTCGCGCAGGTCGTCGCCGAGCACGCCGAGCGCGGCACCCATCACCGGCGCGAGCGCGATCGCGACCTCGCCGCCGCCGGCGACGATCGCGAGCGGCACGTACGCGACGAAGGCCCACTTGATCGTGCGGCCCGGCGCGCGGTCGAGGAGGTTCGCCAGGTTCGCCGCGAGCGCGATCAGCACGGCGTCGGCGATCAACCGCTTCCCCGACACGAACCCGGGCGTCGCCGCGAGCACGAGCGCGATCGCGGCGCCACCGATGACCTTCAGCGCGCCCGTCGTCAACCGCCCGCGCACGAGCGCGCCGAGATGGCCGGCGAACCCGCGTGCCGACGCGTCGCCGAGCAGGTCGTCGGCGAAGCCGAGCAACCCGAACCCGAAGCACGCGAACAGGATCAGCAGGCGGGCCTCGTTGCGGCCGGGCGGGTCGCCGAGGTGGAACGCGCCGAGCACGGAGCGGCCCGCCTCGACGACGAGCACCGCGGCGACGACGACCAGTCCGCCCGCGGTCGGCACGAGGACCTTGCGGTAGTTCTCGCGCAGCAGCACCGGCGCGCGCAGCATGTCGTGTCCCGCGACGACGAGATAGCGCGCGGCGAGGAACCCCACCGCGATCGCGAGCACGATCTTCACGGTCTCGCCGCCCCGGCTCTCACGCGCCGCGAACTATGACACGGCTCCCTCGGGCCGGCCCGTCCCGCGCATCCACGCACGGCCCGGCTTCGTCCGCACTATGACACGGCTCCCTCGGGCCGGGCCGTCCCGCGCATCCGCGCACGGCCCGGCTTCGTCCGCACTATGACACCTCGGAACGGACGGGAACCGGTTCCGGGGTGCGGGCCCACGCCGGCAGCTCCGGAGGTGCCTCGTCGACGGGCTCGCGTGTGGCGAGGTACAGCAGCACCGCGTTGAGCACGCCGAGCATCACGCCCGGGATCGAGATGCCGGAGTCGTTCAGCGCGAACCCGAGCACGCCGAGGACGAGGAGCCCGGTGAGCGTCGCGCGCAGCTCGGGGATCCGCTGCTCCATCATTCCGAGACGGCCCGGCGCGCGGTACGCGAGAAACGCGATGAAGACCAGCACCGCGGGCAGCATCAGCGTCCAGATGGAGGTCGTGAGCACACCGAGGTTCTCGTGCAGCTTCCGCTCGATGACGGTCGTGAAGCCGGAGAAGTCGCCATTGCCGATCTTCTCGAACAGCCGGCCGAGGTGCGTGCGCTGGTCCGCCGGTCGTGCGAGGTCGAGCAGCCCGAGCGCGACGACCGCGGCGACGCCGGCGCCGAACCACGCGAGCGCGGCGCGCCAACGCACGCGGAAGCCGAGCAGCAGCATGACGAGCACGCCCGCGGCGGGGAGGATCGACAGCACGCCGCCGACGTCCGCCCCGAACATCGGGAACCCGTCGACGACGACCAGCAGCGCGAGCACCAGCGCGGCGGCGACCACGCCTCGCCGACGCGTCCCCCACCGCGCACGCGTCACGGTGTGCGCGACGAGCCCGGCGAGCAGGAAGCCGGCGGCCGCGTACAACGCGTATGCGAGGTTGCCCATCCCCTGGAACCGGCCGGCGACCGTCGGCGAGTAGCCGAGCGCGGTGTTGAACTGCAACCGACCGCCCGTGAGGATGTCGACGCTCAGCAACGCGACGACGAACCCGAGACCCGCGAGCAACGGGTCCAGCGGACGTCGTCGGAGAAGCGCACACGCGCCGCCGATCACGATCGACGCGCCGACGAGGAACAGCCAGTACGGCGCGATCCCGTAGCGGTCGAACGACAGCGCGCCGGCGAGGAAGGTGACTGGAAGGAAGGCGAGCAGCGCCAGCGCGGTCCACTCGAGCACGCGCAGCCAGCGCCGGCGACCGGGTATCCACAGCACCACCATCGCGAGCGCGACGACCGAGACGGTCACGAGGACGTACACCTTCGACACGAGCGGCGTCTGTCGGTCGCGGAAGTTGGCCGCGTGGTTCGCGTCGGCGAGGAACCTTGCCCGCGACGCGAGCGACGAGCCGCTCCGGACCGCCTCGTAGGGGCGGCCCTCGATCGAGTCGGGCCGCGCGACACCGAGCTGCGAGAGGATCGTCGGTGCGACGTCGACGAGCTGCACGAACCCGTCGCGCCGCGTGGTCGCGGAGCGGACGTAGCCCGCCTGTACGCCCGGCGCGTGGAGCGCGGTGACCGTCAGCGCTGCACCGGCCTGCGGCGTCGACGGACCGACGACGACGACGGCATCGCGTGACAGGTCGACGCGCGACAGGAGCGCGCCGACGAGCGCGTCGGTCTCGTCCATCGCGGCGTCGAACAGCCGGGTTCGTTGCGCGCTCGTCGCGTACTGGCCGTAGAGGTCGGCGCGCGCGAGATCGGACGCCTCGACCAGCACGGCCGCCCTGTCGCGCCAGACCGCGTCGAACGCGTCCGTGACCGCGCGCTGGTCGAGGCGGACACCGAACGGCGCGGCCGGGTCGGGTTGGAGCAACCCCGCATCGACACGCCCTTCCGGCACGCGGCCGTCGTGGCCCATCAGCGCGCGCACCGCGGTGCGCCGGAGCGACGTGAGACCGCCGTCGGGCTCGCCGCCGTCCGCGTTCGCGACGACGGCACGCGAGAAGCCAGCGCGGTCGAGCGCGTCGCCCATCGCGCCGATCTGCGCGTCGTACAGCAGCGACGCGTTGTGGCGGACGACGGCCGCGATGCCCACGTCGACGAGCCCGTGCCCCGGGTCGCGGCCCGTGCGCGACCGGTAGACCTGGCCCGCGGTCTGCGTCCCGTACGGCTCGCCGACCCCGAAGGCGAGACCGTCCACCGTCGCGACGCCTTCCGTCCGGGTCCCGGCGCCGAGCGTCGTGTAGCCGTCGCCGAGGTTCGTGCTGCGGCGGATCCCGCGCGTCGTGAGGTCGCCGACCGCGGACGTCGCGAGCAGGCGCTCGAGGTTCGGCATCGGGTGCGCGCGGAGGTCGGCCCATGTCAGCGCGGGGACCGAGAGGATGAGGACGCGCCGCGGTCGACTCGCGGTGGCGGGCGCGGCGACGGCGAGCGCGGGTGTGTCCGCGAGGACGACCGCCGCGACCGCGACGAGCGCAGCAGCGGCGACGAGCGCGCGCCGAAGACCCGTGCCCGGGATCACGGTGCGGCCGCCTCGGGGACTGCGGGCCGGCCCCACCATCCCATCGCACGCGTCACCGCGGCGTACGCGACGCCGCACACCACGAGGACGCCGACCAGCAGGCCCGCCGTCGCGAGGCGGCCCGCCGGCGACACGACCCGCACGACTGCCCATGCACCGAGCGCGAGCGTGCCCGCGACCGCGGTGATTCCCGGGAGCGCGCGCGGGACGACGACGCGCCCCGTGCGCCGGCTCAGCATGACGGCGAGCGTCACCGCCGCGATCGCGTACGCGGCGGTGTGGCCGAAGCCCAGGGCGGCGACGCGCGCCGCGCCGTGCGTGAACGGCACGAGGACGGCCATCACGACGACGCCGATCACCGCGCTCGCGATCCCGACGAGCGCGGGCGTTCGGCTGTCGCCCAGCGCGTAGAACGAGTTCGTCAACAGGAAGAACGCACCGTACGCGTACAGACCGAGCGCGAGCGACGCGAGCGCGGCAGCGAGCAGCGCGATCCCACCAGCCCCGGCGGCGTGGCCGAACGCGAGGACGCGCATGATCGGCACCGACAACGCGACGAGCGCGGCGGCGCACGGCACGACGAGCAGCGCGATCGTGTCCAGCCCCCAGCGAACGGTCGCGTTGAACTGCTCGTCGTCGCGGCCCACGTCGTTCGCGAGCTCAGGGAGCACCGCGGTGTGGATCGGCTGCGCGAGCACGGCGTACGGCGCGAGGAAGAAGACGAACGCGACCTGGTACGCCACGACGCCACCCGCGACGGTGTTCCCGAGCACGATCGCCGCACCGAGCAGCACGCCCTCCCCCGCGTTCTGCAGGACCGTCCAACCCGACAGGCGCAGGAGCCGGGTGACCGCGTGGTCGCCGAGCGCCCACCGTGGCCGCAACCGGAACCCGCTGCGCCAGGTCGCGACGATCGGGATCGCGACGAACGCGGCGACGCCGAGGGTCCCGGCCGCCGCGAGCAGGAGCTTCGGGGTCGTCGACAGCTCCAGGCCCGTCTCCCCACCGTGCACCGCGTGGAACGCGAGGAGGCATGCGACCATCACGACGGTGTTGCCGATCGGCGCGAGCGCGGTGACGACGAAGTGCCGCTTCGCGTACAGGACCGCGATCGCGATCGCACCCCATGCGTAGAGGAGCACCTGCGGCACGAAGAACCGCAGCAGGAACGCCGACAACGCGCGCTGCGCGTCCGCGACGTCGGCCGAGGCGCCGCTGCTGAGCAGGCGCGCCAGCCACGGCGCAGCGAGGATCCCGGCGACCGTGATCACGCCGAGGACCGTGAGCGCGAGTCCGAGCACACCGCCGGCGAGACGCTCGGCCTCCTCACGGTCGCCGCCGTCGAGCAGCGTCACGAACGTAGGTACGAGCACCTCCGAGAGCGCGCCCGCGGCGATGAGCTCGAACAGCACGTTCGACACCGAGTTCGACGCCTGGAACGTGTTCCCCAGGTACGTGGTGCCGAGCACCGCCGCGACGACGAGCACGCGCACGAAGCCCAACGCGCGCGACGCGGCGGTCGCGACGCCCATTCCCGTCGCGGCACGTGACACGGCACGGGTCCGTGACCCTGGCGTGTCGCTCACGGTCCCGCTCTCGGCGCCGTCGGCGCCGGGCGACGCCGCTTGTCGCGCTCGCTGCTCGCGCGGGGTACCCGGCTCGCCGACGCTCGCCGCTCCCGGGGCCACGCTCCCGCTCACGAACCTTGGGCGGGCGGCAGGATCGCGGTCGAGCCGTCGCCGTAGCCGTAGTGACCGATGCGGGTCTCCAGCTCACCCAGCGCGAGCACCGACGCGACCTGCCCGGCGCCGAGGTCGAGGTCGTCGACCGTCGACACCTGCCGCGACAGCGTGCCGTCGCTGCGGATCGGTGCCAGCACGGACGAGCGCCCCGGCTTGCCCTGCTGATCGTGGTACACGGACGCGACCGCGGTCGGGACCTTCGCCGTGACGAGCGCGCGCGCGAGCGGTTCGACGAGCGTCGTGGTGTCGACCGAGCCGTCCGTGCCCGTGACGAGGAGCACGCGCGCGGTCGTCCCAGGGAAATCGGCGAGCGTGAACGTCTTGCCCGCCTGCCCGCCGACGTCCTCCAGCGACAGGAACCCGGCGTCGACCAGCTCGCTCAGGAGGTCGGGCCCGCCGGCGCCCGCAGGCGCGACGGTCGTCGTCGTCGGCGCGAGCGGTGTGACGGACGCCAGCGCGGGTGACTCCGATCCCGACAACCGGCGCGCGAGCGCGTTGATCGCGTCGTCACGGATGCGGCGTGCGGGCGCGTCGGGCTCGCCGAGCAACGCGCCCAGCTTGCGCGCGTCGGCCGCGTTCTTGAGCGCCCACGTGGGCTCCAGCCACAGGATGCCCGGCGTGAACCCGCCGGCCTGCTGGATGAGCTGCGCGGTCGCCTTGGTCGCGCCACCGTCGACGCCGCGCACCGCGACGACGGCGACGGTCACACCGGCGAGCGTGCCGCGCACCGTGTAGGGCGCGGACTGGCGCAGGTAGTCGTCGAGGTTGTCGATCTGGCCGCGGAGCTGGTCGTTCGTGCGCTCGCGCGCGTTGGACGTCCGCTCGACGCGGTGGATCTGGGATCGCAGCACGTCGACCGTCGCCTCCTTGATGACCGTCGAGCCCATCACGATGCCGATTGCGAGCGCGAGGAAGACGGCGATCAAGGACGCGAGGTGGAAGCGGAAGTTGATCATCGCTGATGTGTCGACTTCAGAACTTGCGGACGATCGAGGTCCACAGGTCGTGCAGCGTGAAGCGGATCCCGTCGAGGAAGACACGCAGCGACGGCGACACCACGACCATGACGATCACCGCGAGCAGCGCGGCGCCGACGAGCATCGCGACGTCGCGCCGGCGGATGCGCCCCTCGTAGAGACGGCTCACGCCCTTCGCGTCGACCAGCAGCGGGCCGAGCCGGAGCCGGGTCAGGAACGTCGACGACATCCCGCGCCGGCCCTTGTCGAGGAACTCCACCATGGTCGCGTGCGTACCGACCGCGACGATGAGCCGCGCACCCGCCTCGTAGGCGAGGATCATCGCGACGTCCTCGCTCGTGCCGTCCATCACGAACTCGTGGTACGGCACGCCCCAGCCGAGGAGGGCGTCGCGCCCGGGTGCCCGTCCGTCGAGGTGCACGTGGTGGACCAGCTCCGCGCCCGTCGCGATCGCGCGCTCCGAGACCGAGTCGAAGTCGCCGATGATCACGTCGGGCGTCAACCCGATCTCGAGCAACGCGTCGGCTCCGCCGTCGACGCCGATCAGGACGGGCCGGTACTCGCGGATGTACGAGTGCAGCGCGCGCAGGTCGCTGCGGTAGTCGTGGCCCCGCACGACGACGAGCGCGTGGCGGCCGCGGAAGTCGGTGCGGAGTGGCGGCAGCTCGACGGGCTCGAAGGTCAGGCGGGCTTCCTGCTTGATGTAGTCGAGCGTGTTGACCGCGAATCGCTCGAGCTCGATGCCGATCGCGGCGCGCGCGGTGTCCATGCGCGACTCGATCTCGTCGCGCGTCATCACGTCGCCCTTCGCGACGAGCTCGTCGCCGCGCCACACCTCGCCGTCCTCGACGCGTACGACGTCACCTTCGGCGAGCACGTCGAGCAGCTCGCTGCCGGCGTCGTCGATCAGCGGGACGTGCGCCTCCGCGAGCTGGATCGGTCCGCCGTTCGGGTACCGGCCCGTGATCGAGGGTGCCGCGTTCACGACCGCGGCCGCGCCGGCGTCGACGAGCGCGTCGGCGGCGACCCGGTCGAGGTCCGCGTGGTCGATCACCGCGATCTCGCCCGGCTGCAGCCGCTTCACGAGATCCTTCGTGCGCTTGTCGACGCGGACGGCACCGACCACCGCGCCCGTCTCCGGTGCCCGCCTCCGCCGCCGGAGGGCCATCACCCGCGCCGCCCGGCACGCGCTGCATCGCGTTGGCGGCGGGCCTCGTCCATCAGCTCCTCGGCGTGACCACGCGCGTGCCGTGAGACGTCCGACCCCGCGAGCATCCGGGACAGCTCGGCGACGCGGGCGTCGCCCTCGACCGGAGCGGCCGACGCGACAGTCCGGCCGCGCGCCGTCGACTTCGAGACGACCACCTGCGTCTCGGCGAATGCCGCGACCTGCGCGAGGTGGGTCACGCACAGCACCTGCTGCGCGTCCGCGAGCGTGCCGAGGGCGCGCCCGACGGCGACCCCCGCCTGCCCGCCGATTCCCGCGTCGACCTCGTCGAACACCAGAGTCATCCCGTCACCGGCCGCGCGTGCCCCGGCGAGCACGACGCGAACCGACAGCATCGCACGTGCCAGCTCGCCCCCGGACGCGGCCCGTGCGAGCGGGCGGGCGGGCTCGCCGGCGTTCGCGGCCAGCAGGAACACGACCTCGTCGGCGCCGTCGTCGCCGGGTGGGGCCGGCGTGACCTCGACCGCGAGGGTCGCCGCCGGCATGGCGAGCTCGTGGAGGCGTCCGGTGACGGCGGCAGCGAGGCGCGGCGCGGCCTCGCGACGCAGCGCGGACAGGCGCTCCGCGGCGGCCACGACGGCCTCGTCCGCGGCGGTCCGGGCCGCCTCCAGGTCGGCGGCCCGGGCCTCGTACCCCGAGAGCTCCTCGATGCGCGCCGCCGCGTCCCGCGCGAACGCCATCACGTCGGCGAGCGTGTCGCCGTACTTCCGTGTCAGCTCGCGCAGCAGCCGGCGGCGCTCGCCCACCGCGGCAAGCCGATCCGGGTCGACGACGACGTCGTCGTGCGCGACACGCAGCTCCGAGGCGACGTCGGCGGCCTCACCCTGCAGCGCGTGCAGACGCTCCGCGAGCGCGGCGAACGGGCGCCGGCCCGCGAGGCGCGCGTACGCCTCGCCGAGCGCGTCGAGCACCCCGCCGTTGACCGCGCCGAGCGCCGCCGCGAGTGCCTCCTGGTGCGCGACCGCGTCCGCGAGGAGCTCCTCCTCGGTCTCGAGCGCCGCCTCCTCGTCGACGTCCACGAGCGCGGCCGACTCGATCTCGTGGAGCTGGAACCGCAGCAGGTCGAGCTCGTGCGCGCGCGTGCGCGCGTCACCGCCGAGCGCGGCCAGCGCGTCCTCCGCGCGGCGACGTTCGGCGCGCGCCTCCCGGTACGCGCGGAGAGCTTCCGTCGCGGCCTCACCCGCGAGCGCGTCCAGCGCGCGGCGTTGCGCGGCGGGGGCCAGGAGCGACTGGTGCTCGTGCTGGCCGTGCAGGTCGACGAAGCGGGCCCCGATCTCCGCGAGCTCCGTCGCGGTCGCGAGCCTGCCGTTCACGTACGCGCGGCTGCGTCCCGACGCGGGCACGACCCGCGCGACGACGACCTCCTCGTCGGTCGCCGGGTCGACGAACCGCCCCTCGACGCGGGCCTCGTCTTGTCCCGCGCGCACGAGCCCGCCGTCGGCCCGTCCACCGACCAGGAGCTCGACGGCCTCGACGAGCAAGGTCTTGCCCGCGCCCGTCTCGCCGGTGATGACCGTCATCCCGGGCCCGAGCACGACGCTCAGCTCGTCGACGATGCCGAGCCCCTCGACCCGCAGCTCGCTCAACATGGGGCTATCTGTCCGCGAGCCCGAACTTGGCCTTCAGGATCTGGTGGAAGTCGCGCGGCTCGAGCGTCACGATACGGGCCGAGCGGCGGCCGCCGGTGCAGGTGACGGTGTCGCCCACGCCGAGCTCGCCGATCTCACGCCCGTCGATCGTCAACACCGCCGCCTGCGCGTTCGTCACCGCGAACCGCAGCTCCTCCTCGTCGTCGAGCACGAGCGACCGGTCGAACAGCATGTGCGGTGATACCGGGGTCAGCAGCAGGCACCGGTGACGCGGCGACACGATCGGGCCGCGTGCCGAGAACGAGTACGCGGTCGACCCGGTCGGTGTCGCGACGATGACGCCGTCGGCCGCGTACGTGGTGAAGAACGAGCCGTTGATGTCGACCGAGAGCTGCACGATGCGACCGGGCTCGACCCGCTCGAGGACGGCCTCGTTCAGCGCCCACCAGTGCCCGTCGGCGGGGCCGGCGGAGTGGACGACGACCTGCAGCACCATGCGCTCGGTGACCGTGAAGTCGCCGGCCAGGAGCCGGTCCAGCGCGGCATCCAGCTCGGCCGGCTCGACCTCGGTGAGATAGCCGAGGTGGCCGACGTTGACGCCGAGCACCGCGGTGCCCGACTCGTAGACGAGGTCGACGGTGAGCAGCATGGTGCCGTCGCCGCCGAGCGAGATCGCGAGGTCGAGCCCGTCGGAGAACTGGACGCCGTCCTCGCCGTCCCATCGGCGGACCGTGACGTCGCACGCGCGCAAGCGCTCCTCGGCGCGCGCCGCGAGCTGCTGCGCGTCGGCACGGTCGCGATGCGCCACGAGGCCGACGACGCGCGGTCGCTCGTTCACGAGCCGTCCTCGCCGTGGGCGCGCGCGACGACATGCGCGAGCTCCCGGTCGTCGACGGGCCGGCCGCTCTTGGTCGCGTACAGCACGAACTCGAGGTTGCCATCCGCGCCGCGCAGCGGCGAGGCAATCACGCCGTGGGCCACGAGCCCCGCTGCCGCGAGGCCGGCGCCGACGTCGCGCAGCACGTCGAGGTGGACGGCCGCGTCGCGGACGATCCCGCCCTTGCCGACGCGGTCGCGACCGGCCTCGAACTGGGGCTTCACGAGGAGCAGGAAGCCCGCGTCGGACGTCGTGAGCCGGGCGAGCGCGGGCGCGACCAGCCGCAGCGAGATGAACGACAGGTCGGCGACACAGATCTCCGCGGGCTCGCCGATGGACGCGAGGTCACGCACGTTCGTGCGCTCGAGGACCGTCACGCGGTCGTCGTTGCGGATCGACCACGCGAGCTGACCGTGACCGACGTCGACGGCCACGACATGAGCGGCACCGCGCTGCAGGAGACAGTCGGTGAACCCGCCGGTCGAAGCACCCGCGTCGAGGCAACGGCGGCCGGCGACGTCGAGCGCGAACGCGTCGATCGCGGTGTCGAGCTTCTCGCCGCCGCGCGACACGAACCGGGCCGGAGGACCGGTCAGGCTGATCGGCTCGTCGTCGCGCACCTGGCGCGACGCGCTGAGCGCGGGTGCACCCGCGACGAGGACCCGGCCCGACGCGACCGCCTCGGCGGCCTGCGACCGGCTGCCGGCGAGCCCGCGGCGGACGAGCTCGGTGTCGAGACGCCGCCGCACCCGTTACGCCGCGCCGCCCCGTGTGGCGCGCGTGGCCGTCGACCTCTTCGCGGCCGACTTCTTGGCGGTGGCCTTCTTCGCGGCGGACTTCTTCGCAGTCGACCTCTTGGCAGTGGCTTTCTTGGCGGTCGACTTCTTGGCGGTGGCTTTCTTGGTCGCCGCGCGCTTCTTCGCACCGGTCGAGCGCTTCGTGGCCGCGGACCTCTTCGCGGCCGGCGGGCGCTCTCGGCCGGCCCGCAGCCGGGCCTCGAGGTGCTCGAGGTCGTCGCGGGTCACGAGACCGAGCGCGTGCATCTGGCGGCGGATCTCGGCGCGCACGACCTCGCGCAGGTCGTCGGCCGCGCTCCGGCTCCGATCGAGGAGCTCGTCGACGACCCCCTGGACCCGCTCCTGCGCGAGCTCCCCCCGACGGACGAGCTCCTGGACGCGACGCTCGGCCTCCGCCCGTGTCATCGTCCCGAATTGCCGGCCCGCTTCGAGCAACTGGTTCCAGTCGGGCGTGTCGCGCATCGTGGTGCTCCTCGGTCGTGATCCGCCGGGAGAGTACGCAGCGTCGCGCGCGGGGGCCACCGGTGCGACAACCGGAGCGACGCCCGCTCCGCGTATCGTCGCTCGCCATGGTCATCCCCTTGCGGGACGACAACCCGACGACGCGCGCGCCGGTCCTCACGATCATCCTCATCGTGGCGAACCTCGCGATCTTCGCGTTCGTCCAGCCGCACGGCAGCGACAGCGGCGCCCGCTTCGACTACGAGCACGCCGCGATCCCCTGCGAGATCGTGCACGGACGTCCGCTGTCGTCGGCGCAGGTCGCGTCCCAGACGTGCAACCCGGGCCCGTTCGCGTCGGCGCGCTACTCGAGCGCGCCGCTGTTCGGGACCAAGAACGTCTACCTCGCCGTCCTGTTCTCGATGTTCCTGCACGGGTCGTGGTTGCACGTGCTCGGGAACATGCTGTTCCTCTGGGTGTTCGGCAACAACGTCGAGGATCGCTTCGGTCACGTCGGCTACGCGCTCTTCTACTTCGCGGCGGGGCTCGCGGCGGCGGCCGCGCACATCGCCGCGAACTCGACGTCGACCGCGCCGTTCCTCGGCGCGTCGGGCGCGATCGCGGGCGTGATGGGCGCGTACCTGGTGCTGTGGCCGCGCGCGCGGGTGCTGACGTGGATCGCGGCGTTGCTCATCGTCGTCGTCTACCTGCCCGCGTGGCTGGTGCTCGGCGCGTGGTTCGGGTTCCAGTTCTTCACCGACCCGAACACCGGCGTGGCGTGGGTCGCGCACGTCGGCGGGTTCGCGTTCGGGATGGTCGTCGGGTTCGCGCTGCGCGACGTGCTCCGTCCGCGCCCGCGCCCGCCGTGGTCGTGACGGTCACGCGTGCCGGTCGAGCGCGCGGAGGAGCAACGGCACGAGGTGCGCGAGGTCGTCCGCGACGTACGGAGGCGGCGGGTCGGGCACGTCCTCGCCGCCCTTCTCGGCACCCCGACGCGCCACGCCGCTGAGGACGAGCGCGAACGGCCAGCCGAGCGCGGCGGCGAGCGCGCCATCGGTCGACGGCCGGTCGCCGACCATCACCCCGGCGTTGCCGAGCCGCTCCCGTACGAGCGCGACCGTTGGGGGCTCCGGCTTGCCGGCGACGACCGGCTGGGTCCCCGACGCGGTCGCGACGGCGGCGACGATCGCGCCCGCGCCCGGGAGCAGGTGGTCGCGACCCGGGTACGTCGCGTCGAGGTTCGTGGCGACGAACCTCGCGCCGTCGCGCACGGCCGCGGACGCGCGGTCGAGTCCGTCGAAGTCGAAGTCGTGATGCCACCCGACCACGACGGCCTCCGCCGGGCCCTCGTCGACGATCTCGAAGCCCGCCGCAGTGAGCGCGTCGCGCACACCTGGGCCCGCGCACGCGAGAACGCGCGCGCCACCCGCGAGCTCACGCGTGAGCAGGCTGACCGCGGCGTGCGCGCTCGTCAGCACGTCGTCCGCGTGCGCGGCGACGCCCATCGACGCGAGCTGGTCGAGGATCACACCGACCGTCCGGCTGGAATTGTTGGTCAGGAACGCGACGCGCATCCCCGCGTCGCGCAGCGCCGCGACGGCATCCGCGGACCCGTCGATCGCGCGGTCACCGCGCCACAGCACGCCGTCGAGGTCGCAGCAGACGACCGGAGCACCCGACGCGGTCACGACTCGTCGACAGCGGTCGCGAGCGCGTCGCGGTACGCCTCGACCTCGGGACGCATCACCGTCGCGAGACGCAGGTGTCCCCGAGCCGCGGCGCGGTCACCCTCGCGCAGCAGGCACAGCCCGAGCCCGAAGTGCGCGTAGTCGTTCACGGGGTCGATCTCGACGGCCTTCGCGAACTCCGCGCCCGCCGCGCCGAAGCGTCCCGTGTGGAAGTACGCGCGGCCGAGCGTCTCGCGGATCGACCCCTTGTCCGGCTCGAGCTCGCGTGCGCGCTCGAGCGCGACGACGGCGGCGTGCGCGTTGGCGCCGTCGAGCAGCCGCAGGCCTTCCTGGTACGCGTGGTAGGCGTCCACCGTCATGTCTCCTGTTGCGTGGGACGGGTCGGGCGTTCCGGGTGGTGCGCGCGACAATCGGCCGTCCCCGACCGGTGAAGGTGAACCGTCCCGTGCCCCAGTTCCTTCCCTTCCGCGGCATCCGATACGACCCGGGCGCACTCGGCCCGCACGGCATCGGCGCGGTGGTCGCGCCACCCTACGACGTCGTCGACGACGACGAACGCGAGGAGCTCCTGCGCCGCGATCCGCACAACTCGGTGCGGCTCATCCTCCCCGACGGCGACGAGTCGGAGCGCTACGACGTCGCGGCAGCCGACTTCGCCGGGTGGCAGCGCGACGGCGCCCTGCGCCGCGACGCCGACGAGCAGCTCTACGTGTACCGCATGGCGTTCCGGGACGACGACGGCCGGCCCCGCCGCACCCTCGGTGTCCTCGGTGCGCTCGCCCTGCCCGGCGGGACCGGTCGGGACGACGGCGAGCCGATCCTCCCGCACGAGCGGACGCTCCCGAAGGCGAAGAGCGACCGGCTCGCGCTGCTGCGTGCGACACGGGCCAACTTCGACCCGATCTGGGGACTGTCGCTCGCCGACGGGCTGTCGGATCTCCTCGCGACGGCCGGCGACCCGGCCGTCGTGTGCGAGGACGACGACGACGTCGAGCACGCGCTCTGGCCGCTCGCCGACCGCGAGCGCGTCGCCGCGATCACGCGCGCGGTCGCGTCGGCGCCGGTCGTGCTGGCGGACGGTCACCACCGGTTCGAGACCGGGATCGCCTACCGCGACGAGCTCCGTGCCGCGGGCGAGGAGCCCGGCGGCGCCGGAGCGATCATGGCGTTCGTGGTCGAGCTGGCCGAGGACCAGCTCGACGTCCGCCCCATCCACCGGCTGATCCACGGACTGCGCGGCAGCGACCTCCGGCGCGCGCTGGCGGACGCGTTCACCGTCACCGACGCGGGGCCGAACAGCCCCGAAGGCGTGGACGTGCTCCGCCGGCGGATGCACGACGAGCGGGCGCTCGGTCTCGTCGACGGCGACGGGCTCGCGCTCGCCGTGCCCGAGCGGGCCCGCGTCGACGAGGCGCTCGCGTCGCTCCCCGACCCGGTCCGAGGCGTCGACGCCGCCGTGTTCGAGCACCTCGTCGTGCCGGCGTTGGCCGGCGCGCAGGTCGCGTACCGCCACGACGCCCGCGAGGTCGCCGCGCTCGTCGAGAAGGGCGCCGCCGACGCCGCCGTGCTGCTGCGGCCGGCCGACGTCGCGCAGATCCGCGCCGTCGCGTTCGCGCGCGAGCGGATGCCGCAGAAGACGACGTTCTTCAACCCGAAGCCGCGGACCGGCTTCGTGTTCCGCACGTTGGACTGAACGGTGGGGTCGCGCCTACGCGACGTCCCACACGTTGTTGCCCTCGACCAGTGCGCGCAGGTCACCGGGCCCGTCGCGGTCCTGCGCGGCGGCCAGCTGCCGCTGCACCTCACCCTCGTACGTCGGGCGGGCGACCTCGCGGAACACGCCGACCGGCGTGGGCACCGTCGGCTGGTCGGCGAGGCGTGACAGCGCGAACGCGACCGTCGGGTCGGCGCGGTGCGCATCGTGCACGAGCAGCTTGTCCTCGCCGACGTCGGCGACCGTCACGATCTCGGCCTCGCCGTGGCCGTTGAGCACGATGCCGAGCTCGCGATCGGCACCGAAGCGGATCGGCTCGCCGTCGACGAGCTCGATCAGCATGCGCGGCCGCGCGTCCTTCGACAGGATCTGCTCGAACGCGCCGTCGTTGAAGACGTTGCAGTTCTGGTAGATCTCCACGAACGCCGCGCCCTGGTGCTCGTGCGCCCGCCGGAACACGGACTGCATGTGCTTGCGGTCCATGTCGTGGGTGCGGGCGACGAAGGTCGCCTCGGCGCCGAGCGCGAGCGACACCGGGTTGAACGGGTGGTCGAGCGACCCGAACGGCGAGCTCTTCGTCACCTTCCCGAGCTCGCTCGTCGGCGAGTACTGCCCCTTCGTCAACCCGTAGATCTGATTGTTGAACAGCAGGGTCGTCAGGTTGACGTTGCGGCGCAGCGCGTGGATCAGGTGGTTGCCGCCGATCGAGAGGGCGTCACCGTCACCGGTGATCACCCACACCTTGAGGTCGGGCCGGGCGATCGAGATGCCGGTCGCGATCGCGGGCGCCCGCCCGTGGATGCTGTGGATCCCGTAGGTGTTCATGTAGTACGGGAAGCGGCTGGAGCAGCCGATGCCCGACACGAACACCAGCTCCTCGGGACGCACGTCGAGGTCGGGCATGAGGAGCTGCACGGCGGTGAGGACCGAGTAGTCCCCGCAGCCCGGGCACCAGCGGACCTCCTGGTCCGAGGAGAAGTCCTTGCGCGTCAGCGTGGGGGCGCCGCCCCCGGCGGCCGTGTCAGCCATCGATCATCTCCAGGATCTTCGCCTCGATCTCCGCGGCCCGGAACGGCAGGCCCTGCACCTTGCTCAGCGTCTGCGCGTCGACGAGGTACTCCGCCCGGACCAGCTTCGAGAGCTGCCCGAGGTTCATCTCCGGGATCAGGACCTTTTCGTAGCGGGCGAGGACCTCGCCGAGGTTCGGCGGGAACGGGTTGAGATGGACGAGGTGGGCGCGGGCGACCTTCTTGCCCGCGCCGCGGACGCGGCGCACGCCGGCCTTGATCGCGCCCCAGGTGCTCCCCCAACCGAGCACCAGGACGCGCGCGCCGTCCTCGCCGTCGACCTCGATCGGCGGGATGTCGCGCGCGACGCGCGCCACCTTCTCGGCCCGCAGCCGGACCATCAGCTCGTGGTTCTCGGGGTCGTAGTTGACGTTGCCGGTCCCGTCCTGCTTCTCGAGACCGCCGACACGGTGCATCAGACCGGGTGTCCCAGGGATCGCCCACGGGCGGGCGAGCGTCTCGGGGTCGCGCAGGTAGGGCCAGAACTCGCCGTCGTGGTTCGGCTCGGTCGCGAACGGCACCGCGAGGTCGGGCAGCGCGTCGACGTCCGGGAAGCGCCAGGGCTCCGCGCCGTTCGCGAGGTAACCATCGGTCAAGAGGATGACGGGCGTCCGGTACTTCAGCGCGAGACGGACGGCCTCGAACGCGGCGTCGAAGCAGTGGCTCGGGGTCGACGCGGCCACGATCGGCAGCGGCGCCTCGCCGTGCCGGCCGTACATCGCGAGCAGCAGGTCGGCCTGCTCGGTCTTGGTCGGCAGACCGGTCGACGGCCCACCCCGCTGCACGTCGATCAGCACGAGCGGGAGCTCGAGGCTCAACGCGAGCCCGACGGCCTCGGACTTGAGGTCGACGCCCGGACCGCTCGTGGCCGTCACCCCGAGCTGACCGGCGAACGCCGCGCCGATGGCGACGCCCGCGGCCGCGATCTCGTCCTCGGCCTGGATCGTGCGTACGCCGAAGTTCTTGTGCTTCGACAGCTCGTGGAGGATGTCCGACGCGGGGGTGATCGGGTAGCTCGCGTAGAGGATCGGCAGCTTCGACTGCTGCGCGGCGGCGATGAGCCCGTACGCGAGCGCGACGTTCCCGCTGATGTTGCGATACCGGCCGGGCGGAAGCTGCGCGGGCTGGACCTCGAACGGGTGGTCGAACAGCTCCGCCGTCTCGCCGAAGTGGTATCCGGCCTTGAACGCGGCGAGGTTCGCGGAGCGCACGAGCTCGTTCTTGGCGAACCGCTGGTCGATCCACTCGAGGATCGGCTCGACGGGCCGCGTGTACATCCACGCGATGAGCCCGAGCGCGAAGAAGTTCTTCGACCGTTCGGCGTCGCGCGGCTTCGCGCCGGTGTCCTTCGCCGCCTCGAGCGTCAACGACGTCATCGGCACCAGGTAGACGCGGTACGCGTCAAGGGTCCCGTCCTCCAGCGGGTTGCCGTGGTAGCCGGCCTTCTGGAGGTTGCGGTCCTCGAACGCGTCGGTGTTGGCGATGATCGACGCGCCGGGCGGCAGGTCGCGCAGGTTCGCCTTGAGCGCGGCGGGGTTCATCGCGACCAGGAGGTTCGGAACGTCGCCGGGCGTCAGGATGTCGAAGTCCGCGATGTGGACCTGGAACGACGACACGCCCGCGATCGTCCCGGCCGGTGCGCGGATCTCGGCGGGATAGTTCGGCAGGGTCGCGAGATCGTTGCCGAACACCGCGCTGACGTCGGTGAAGCGGTCGCCGACGAGCTGCATGCCGTCGCCGGAGTCTCCGGCGAACCGGATCACGACACGGTCGAGCGCCTCCGGACGCCTCGTGGGCGTGGTGGTGGTCTCTGCCGTCACACGGACCTCGCTTCCGCGCGCGCGTCAGGCGCGTGGTCTGCCTCGGCCGGCGTGCGGGGGGACCCGGCCGGCGCGACATCGTTGTCGGTCGCCGTACCCGATGATATCTCCGGCGATTCCGCACCTCGGATCCCGGCGGCGCCCCCCGTCCGGCGGCGCGGACCGTCATGCGAGCGCGTCGGCGGCGCGCTCCACGCGCTTGCGCACCGCCGCGACGCGTCGCCGGTCGCCGCCGCGGGCGAGCGACTCCGCCTCGACCTCGACCTTCGCGCCCCGCCCACCCGCCGCGGTCTGGAAGAACCGCCGCCGGATGCGACCGATGACGACGAGCTCGTCGCCGGCCGTGACCGTCTCCACCCAGGCCGGCGGTTCCCAGACGGTCACCGGGACCGACGTCGCGGGCTCGTCACCCGTCTTGACCCGGATCGACAGCGACGCCAGGCGCCGCCCGGAGTCGAGCTCCCGCACCTCGGGCTCCGTCGAGCAGACGCCCCACACCACCGCCACGTTCACCATCTCCGCCTCCCTGCTGATCCCGCGGCTGATCCCGCGGCTGATCCCGCGGCTGTTCCCGCGCTCGGTCACGAGGGGAAGCGTCGGGGAAGCGACACGACGACCGTACCGGTGGGGTGTGTCAGTCATCGATCGTGCGCGGGTGAGCTCGCGTGGACGGGCGACGATGTGCTCGCGCAGGTCGCGCCCGCCGTCACCCGAGAGCGGCAAGCCGTTCGGCGACGTCCGCGAAGGCCGGGTCGTGCGATCGGATCCGCTGGAAGAGCGTGCGGGCCGCGGCGAGGTTTCCGGCCCGCTCCTCGAGGTCGGCGAGCGCGTACCAGAGGCGGAGGTGGTGCTCGCGGACGCGCTTCGGCGACGTCGCCCGCCCGCGCAGCTGCGC
Source organism: Acidimicrobiia bacterium (assembly GCA_035651955.1). Taxonomy (NCBI): domain Bacteria; kingdom Bacillati; phylum Actinomycetota; class Acidimicrobiia; species Acidimicrobiia bacterium. The sequence continues at coordinate 3,711 of DASRES010000053.1, read as the reverse complement.
GAGCGCGGCGTCGAGCCTGCCCGCGTCGGCGAGCGTCGCGGCGCGCACGATGCGACCCTCCGTCACCAGCTCGGCGGACGGCGACGCCTCGGCGAGCTCCCTCCACAGCTCGTCGACGCGCCGCTCGTCGCCGAGGGCACGTGCGCAGTCCATGAGGACGGGGTGCTGGGTCACCTCACCGGTCATCGCGTGGTACGCCTCGAGCTCCTTCGCCGCGTCCGCGTACCGGCCGACGCGGTAGAGCGACAGACCGAGCAGCTCGCGGACGGTCGGCGACTCGGGGAGCGAGTCGCGCAGGGGCCGCAGGATGCGGAGCGCGTCGCGGGCGCGGTCGTCGGCGAAGTCGTCGGCGGCCTGCAGCAGCCGTTGGTACGCACGCTCGCCGGTACGGCCGCCGAGGCGCAGGATCTCCTCGCGCACGTCGGCGGGCCCGCCGCGGCGGCGACGACCGGGGCGGGCACGCGCAGTGCCGGCATCGATCGCGGCGGGACGGCGGCGCCCGCGCCGCGCCGGGCGGGACGCCTGATCGGACGCGGGCTGCGAACGCCCGCGCACGACGCGGACCCGCGCCCGCCCGTCACGGGCACGTGTGGGCTTCTTCCCGACCTGGTCGCGCTCGTCGCCGGATCGCCGGGACGGCGACCCGCGCCGGGCGGCCGCGGCGGCGTGCGTCGCGTGCGGACCGAACCCCGTGCGGCCCGGTTCCGCGCGCGCGGACACGTCGCGGCGGGCACCGCGAGCGCCGTCGCGGCGGCCGCCGCGGGCGTCGTCGCGGGCGGCCGCGGTGCCCGACCGGCCGCCCCGCTCACGCGGCTCGTCGCGCCCCCGGCCGCGCGCGGTGCCCCCGCGCGAGGACGCTTGCCGACCGTCCCGTGTCGCGCCGCGCCCGGTCGCGCCGCGTGCGGGCGCTGGCCGACCGTCGCGTGTCGCGCGGCGCCCCCCGTCCTGTCGGGGCGCGCGCTTGCGTGCGCCTCCGGGCGGGGTCTCGCGCCGGGCCGGTCGGGGACGGTCGTCGTCGTCTTCGGCGCGTCGGCGCTCAGGCACGAAGTGGTCCTCGGTCGGCGGTCCCTCTGGGCAGGGTACCGAGCCCTCGAACGAACGACGGCGCCCGCATCGTGCGGGCGCCGTCTCGAGAAATCCCGGCGGCGACCTACTCTCCCAGGGGGTCTCCCCCCAAGTACCATCGGCGCTGGCGGTCTTCACTTCCGTGTTCGGAATGGGAACGGGTGTTTCCCCGCCGCTATCGCCACCGGAAACCTATGAAATTTGCGTGCCTCTCGAGCACTCCATAGCGAGCACGAACAACAAATATCCCAAGCCCTCGGCCGATTAGTACCGGTCGGCTGAACACGTCACCGTGCGTACACCTCCGGCCTATCAACCTGGTCGTCTTCCAGGGGCCTTACCCGGTTGTCCCGGTGGGAGATCTCATCTCGAGGCGAGTTTCGCGCTTAGATGCTTTCAGCGCTTATCTCTTCCGCAGGTCGCCAACCAGCCGTGCTCCTGGCGGAACAACTGGCACACGAGAGCTGCGTCCGTCCCGGTCCTCTCGTACTAGGGACAGCTCCCCTCAGATCTCCTACGCCCGCAACGGATAGGGACCGAACTGTCTCACGACGTTCTAAACCCAGCTCGCGTGCCGCTTTAATGGGCGAACAGCCCAACCCTTGGGAGATGCTTCACCCCCAGGATGCGACGAGCCGACATCGAGGTGCCAAACCTTCCCGTCGATGTGGACTCTTGGGGAAGATGAGCCTGTTATCCCCGGGGTACCTTTTATCCGTTGATCGACCGCGCTTCCACATGCCACGGCCGGGTCACTAAGCCCTGCTTTCGCACCTGCTCGACTTGTAGGTCTCGCAGTCAAGCTCCCTTGTGTCTTTGCACTCGACGCCTGATTGCCAACCAGGCTGAGGGAACCTTTGGGCACCTCCGTTACGCTTTAGGAGGTGACCGCCCCAGTCAAACTACCCACCTGACGCTGTTCCCGACCCGGATAACGGGCCCAGGTTAGAGTCCCAATACGAGCAGGGTGGTATTTCAACGTTGCCTCCACCGAGGCTGACGCCCCAGCTTCCAAGGCTCCCACCTATCCTACACAACCCGTACCGAAACCCAACACCAGATTGTAGTAAAGGTCCACGGGGTCTTTCCGTCCTGTTGCGGGAAACGAGCATCTTTACTCGTCGTGCAATTTCGCCGGGTCTCTGGTCGAGACAGTAGCCAAGTCGTTACGCCATTCGTGCAGGTCGGAACTTACCCGACAAGGAATTTCGCTCTAGTGAGCCCCCATGTCGCCATGGGGCTAGGACCATCTCTTCGGCTCGCTGTCGACGCGAGTCGGCTGGCGTATGGCCTCTGAGGATTCCAGATATCGGGACCGCTGCCTCCGATTCATCTGCTCGGTCTCCCGAGCGATCCATCAGAGTCCGACCTCGTCGAGGTGGCGACCGCGCTGCATCTCACGCAACACGGACGCGAACCTCTCGAAGTCGGCACGCTTCGCGGTTCTCAGTGGATGCTCTTCGAAGAACGGCACCACGCGCGACACGAGATCCGCGCGGCGCTTCACGGAGAAGCGCAGCAACGGCTCTCGATCGTCGTCGTGTCGGCGGTTCTCGATCACGGCGCCACACCCGAACTCCTGTCGGAGGAGCTCGAGCGCCGGCCGGGACGAGGATGCCTGTGTGACCGAGAACTCGTGCTGGACCTGCCAGCCGAGACGGCACACAGCGTTCCTCACCACACAGATCGAGAAGCAGCCTTCACCGTCGACGAAGCCGACGATCCACTGCTCGATACCTGGCCTTTCCTGCTGATTGTCCGCACCGGACGGATTGTCACTGCCCATGCCACGATCCTCATATGAGGGTATGTCATCGAACTGGGCGAGTACCGCCGGATCCACGGGGTTTCCAGCATTTAGCCAGCTGCACTCGATGCGTCACCGCATCGAGGGGCAACACCCTGGCACGTCAGGGTCTATTACCTTAGGACCGTTATAGTTACGGCCGCCGTTTACCGGGGCTTAGGTTCAGAGCTTCGCCCTTGCGGGCTAACCCTTCCCCGTAACCTTCCGGCACCGGGCAGGCGTCAGAGCGTATACATCGTCTTGCGACTTCGCACGCTCCTGTGTTTTTAGTAAACAGTCGCTTGGCCCTGGTCTCTGCGGCCTCCTCGGGCTCCGGACGCGAAGTCCTTCACCCTACTAAGGCCCCCCTTCTCCCGAAGTTACGGGGGCAATTTGCCGAGTTCCTTGACCAGAGTTCTCCCGATCGCCTTCGTATTCTCTACGTGCCCACCTGCGTCGGTTTGGGGTACGGGCACCGTGTCAACTCGCTAGAGGCTTTTCTCGGCAGCGTGGGATCAGTCACTTCGCCTGAAGCGGCTCGGCATCGCGTCTCGAGGTTGCGCCCGACGGATTTGCCTATCGGACCCTCTACACGCTTACCCCGGGACAACCAACGCCCGGGTTGACCTACCCTCCTGCGTCCCCCCATCGCTACCCGTCACCGGGTGGGTCGGTTCGGCCCGAAGGCCAGCCCCTTAGCGACCCGGATTGGGTTGGGCGTGGACACGGTGGTACAGGAATATCAACCTGTTGTGCATCGACTACGCCTTTCGGCCTCGCCTTAGCTCCCGACTAACCCTGGGCGGATGAGCCTTCCCCAGGAACCCTTGGGCATTCGGCGGAGGGGTTCCTCCCCCCTC
>DASRES010000052.1 GCA_035651955.1 Acidimicrobiia bacterium | reverse complement strand
TCGCCTGGTGCGGCAGTACTCCGGCGGCATGGTCCGCCGACTGGAAGTGGGTCAGGCGATCCTGAATCGGCCGCGGCTGCTCATCCTGGACGAGCCGACGATCGGCCTCGACCCCATCGCCCGCGGCGACCTGTGGGATCGCGTGCTGAGCCTCCGCCAGGAGTCGGGCACGACGGTCCTGCTCACGACCCACTACATGGAGGAGGCCGACCAGCTGTGCGACCGGCTCGCGATCGTGGACCACGGCCACCTGCTCGCGCTCGACACGCCCGCCGCGCTCAAGCGCTCGATCGACGCCGACACGTTGATCACGATCACCGCGGACGGCGACCTCGACGGTCTCGCGCGATTGCTCGAGCAGTCGGTCGGCGGGGTGACGGGCGCGCGCGTCGTCGACGGGTCGGTGCGCCTCAGCGAGCGCGGCTCGCGCTCGGCGCTGCGTGACGTGATCGCGACGGCCGAGCGCGGTGGCTTCACGATCAACGACGTCTCGGTGTCGGAGCCGACGCTCGAGACCGTCTTCATCCAGCTCACCGGAAAGGACCTGCGCGACTGATGACCACGACCGCAGTGACCACCACCACCTCGCCGGGCACCGCGCGCGAGCTCCGTCCCACGCGCGCCGCCGCGTTGACCGCGTTCAAGGCCTTGCTGTTGCGCGACCTCACCGTGCAGCGCAAGAACCTCGGGGAGTTCATCCCGCGCACCGTGCTGCAGCCCTTCCTCCTCGTCTTCGTGTTCACGTTCGTGTTCCCGAAGATCGGACAGGGGATCGGCGGCGCGGGCGCGTCGGCCGCCGCGTTCTCCACGACGCTGGTCGCGGGTGTGGTCGGCATGTCGATCCTGTTCCAGGGCATCCAGCAGGTCGCGCTGCCGATGGTGCAGGAGTTCGGCTACACGAAGGAGATCGAGGACCGCGTCATGGCGCCGATGCCCGTGTGGATGGTTGCCGCGGGCAAGGTCGTGGCCGGCGCGCTCAGCGGCCTGTTCTCCGCGCTGCTGGTGTTCCCGATCGCCGCGGTCGTCCCCGCGACACCGGTCCACCTCCACATCGACTGGCCGGTGCTGCTCACGCTGACGCCGCTCGCGTGCGTGCTGTCGGCGTCGTTCGGGCTGACGTTCGGCACGCGCTTCGACCCCCGCCAGGTCCCGATCCTCTTCGGCGTGATCCTCATCCCGATCACGTTCCTCGGCGCGATCTACTACCCGTGGACGAGCCTGGAGCCGATCAAGATCGGCGGCTTCTCCTGGTTGAAGTGGCTCGTCACGCTCAACCCGCTCGTCTACATCTGCGAGGGCTTCCGCGCCGCGCTCACGAAGAGCCCGCACATGAGCCTGTGGGTGGTCTACGGCGTGATGCTCGCGTTCACCGCCGGCCTGCTCTACCTCGGGATCAAGGGCTTCCGCCGCCGGGTGCTCAGCTGACCGACGACGACGTGCACCCGGCAGTTGGGGCTCCCGAGGAGGATGGGTATCCTCCCCCCGTGCCCGGCGGCGTCAACGTGCATTTCTACGGCGTCCGGGGGTCGACTCCGTGTGACGGGCCCGGGATCGCGCGCTACGGCGGCAACACGTCGTGCGTGGTGCTCGAGGCGGTGGGGCGGGCCCCGGTCGTGTTCGACCTCGGGACCGGGCTGCGCACCTACGGCACCGATCTGCGCGACGCCGGCCTCGACGCGCACTACCAGGCCATCGCGCTCCTCACGCACCTGCACTGGGACCACATCCAGGGCCTGCCGTTCTTCGCACCGCTCGGCAGCGTCGACGCCGGGCTCGACGTCTACGGCCCCGCGCAGCGGGAGGGATCCCTCGGCGACGTGTTCGCGGGCGTCATGCGACCGCCCTACTTCCCGATCCGCCCCCACGACCTCGAGGGCGAGGTCGCGTTCACCGGCATCGGCAACGACGACTTCACGCGCGGCGGGTTGCGCGTGCGGTCGTGCTGGGTGCGCCACACCGACCCCGCGCTCGGCTTCCGTGTCGACGTCGACGGCGCGTCCGTCGCGTACATCTCGGACCACGGGCAGGGTTGCTGTCCGGACATGCCGGTCGACCACGTGCCGTCCGAGGTGCTCGAGCTGTGCGACGGCGTCGACCTCCTGATCCACGACGCGCAGCACACGCCCGAGGAGTTCGCGCTGAAGCCGCACTTCGGGCACTGCACCGCCGACTACGCCGTGCACGTCGCGCGGGAGTCGGGCGCGCGCACGCTCGCGCTCTTCCACCACGACCCGGTCCACGACGACGACCAGGTCGATCGCATGCGCGACGTCGCGTGTGACCTGTCGTCCCGGCTCGGCGGTCCGGAGATCGTCGCTGCGCACGAGGGCATGCGCGTCGCGCTGCGCGTGCCCGTCGGCGCGAGGAGTCGGGTGTGACGGAGGCGACGGAGCCGGCGGATCGGGTGCTCACGCCGGACGCGGACAGTTTCCGCGCGGTGCTGGGTCACTTCGCGACGGGTGTCACGATCGTCACCGCGATGGACGACGGCGAACCGGTCGGCATGGCCGCGAACTCGTTCACGTCGGTGTCGCTCGACCCGCCGCTCGTGCTCTTCTGCGCCGCGAAGACGTCGACGACCTGGCCCCGCATCCGCAAGGCGCGCCAGTTCACGGTGAACATCCTCGACGAGCACCAGGAAGAGCTGTGCCGGCTCTTCTCGCAGAAGGGCATCGACCGGTTCGCGGCCGCGGGCTGGCGCCCGAGCGCGGCCGGGTCGCCCGTCCTGCACGACGTGCACGCGTACGTCGACTGCGACATGTGGGCCGAGTACGAGGGTGGGGACCACGTCATCGTCGTGGGCCGCGTGCTGGAGCTCGGGGTGACGGCCGACGCGGGTCCGCTCGTCTTCTACCGCGGCACCTACGGGCGCCTCGTGCCGTAAGCGACGAGGTGTGAGCGCGGGGTCGCTCGCCGCCGCCGCCCGCCTGACGATCGGCGTCGTCCTCGCGTGCTCGGGGCTCGCGAAGCTCGTCGCGTGGCGCGGGAGCGAGCGGCAGCTCGCGGGCTTCGGCGTCCCCGCCTCGATGGCGCCCGCGGCCGCGGCGGCCGTGCCGGTCGCGGAGCTCGTGGTGTCCGCGCTCGTGCTCGGTGTGTCGTCGCGCTGGCCGGTCTGGCTCGCGATCGCCGCGTTCGCGCTGTTCACCGGTGTCGTCGTCGCGGAGCTGCAGCGGGGCACGACCGAGCCGTGCCGCTGCTTCGGCTCGCTCAGCACGCGTCCGATGTCGGCGCGCGCGCTCGTCCGCAACGCCTGGCTGCTCGCGATCGCGGTCCTCGCCACCGGCACCACTGACGGCCTCGCGCACCTCGGTTGGCTGGTCGCGCCGCTCGTCGTCGTGTCGGCGGTGTTGATCCTGACGACCTGAGCAGAGCAGGCTCCCGCGCCGTGGCCAACGTCATCCCGTCCACCGTCATCGACGGCGTCGTGATCGTCGAGCCGAAGGTCTTCGCGGACGACCGCGGCCTGTTCGTCGAGACGTACCGCCAGGAGTGGCTCCCCGGCACCCCGGCGATGGTCCAGGCGAACCGGGCCGACCGGAAGGCCGGCTGCCTCGTCGGCCTGCACTACCACCTGCACCAGGCCGACTACTGGTACGTCCCCGCGGGACGCGCGCTCGTCGCGCTGCACGACCTGCGCGCGTCGTCGGCGACCGACGGCACGTCGCTCACGCTCGAGCTCGGCGACGGCGACCACCGCGGCGTCTACATCCCGCCCGGCGTCGCGCACGGGTTCTGCGCGATCACCGATCTGACGATCACCTATCTCGTCGACCGCTACTACGACCCCGAGGACGAGCTCGGCGTCGCGTGGGACGATCCGGCACTCGCGATCGACTGGCCGACGCGCACGCCGTTGCTGTCACGTCGGGACGAGCAGAACCCGCGCCGCGACGACATCCCTCCCGGGCTGCGCCCCGGGTAGGCGGTCAGGGTGCGCGCCGGTGGAGCAGGCGCGCGGCGCGCCGGGTGCGCCGGTTGCGCTTCACCGTCGCGGTCGGCTCGACCGCGACGACCGGCGCGTCGGGGCCGTGCACGTCGAGCCAGCACTCCGGGTGGATCATCGCGACGGGGGACTGCGCGTGCACCTCGTGCTCGAGGCGCAGGCGCGCCGAGTGCGCGAGCCGGACCTCGGAGACGACGAGGAACGTGTTCTGCCGGTACGACCAGTCGATCGACTCGACGTTCCACCACCGGGGTCGCATCGCGTCGACGCACACGAACCCGCGCCGGTCGAACCGCTCCATCCAGTACTGCGGCCACTGCGCGTTGACGTGGTGTGGGCCGGGCTGGCCCGGCACCGCCGCGGAGAACAGCACCATGTCGCCGTGACGGACGAGGTTGTCGACGAGCACGTCGCCGTCGCGCGCGGGGAGGCGCGACGCGAGCTCCAGCGCGACGACGAGATCGAAGCGACGGCCCAGGTCGAACGGGGCGCGCACGTCGGTTACGACGACGCGATCGCGTGCCACGTGGGTGAGACCGTCCGCGGGATGCGCGAGCGCGACGCCCGTGCAGTCGTCGACGCCGTAGCGCTCGAACCAGCTCAGCCACGCACCGTTCCCGCAGCCGACGTGCAGCACGGACGTCGGCCGGTGCAGCTCGAACAGGATGGGCAGGGCGGACTCCGCCGAGCGGAGCTCTCGCGCGTCGGCGTCGTCGAACGGATCGCGCGGAGCGGGTCGCGTGGTCGACCGGGAAGTGGGCGCGCCAACAGACAGGGATCGGGCATTCATGCCGACCATGTCAGCGCGCGCGGTTGTGCCAGCGGTGGATCTCGCATCCGACGCACGCGTCCGTCACCGCCGAGTACGCCGCCGCGGCCGCCACGACGAGCGCCAGCACCCACGCGAGCGCGGTGACGCCGAGCACGTACACCCCCGACGCGACCAGCAGGACGACCACCTCGGGGAGCGCGTTCGTCCGCAGCCGCCCGGGTTCGTGGGTCGCCCGCGCCGGACCGAGGCGGCCGGCGAGGGTCAGGCGATAGAGCCGGGCCAGCGGGCCCAGCCGGGGGCCGGCGAGGGCGTCGACGCCGAGGACGAGGGTCCAGATCGGGATCATCGAGTCGGCCCGGAACGCGAACCCGGCGAGCAGCGCGACCGCCGTCGCGGCCTGCTGCGCGCGGCCGATCCGGGCGTCGAAGCGGTCACCCGGGCGGCTCGGCGGTGGCTCGTGGCCGGGCGGGAGACGGCTCACCGCCGGACCCTACCCGTGGGGGCAAAGGTGTCGCATAAGGTCACGAAACGGCGCCGGAGAGTGGCCGGAGACGAAGCGAAGGCGTGGCCGGATGGCCGGGACGCCGGAGCGGAGTCGACCCAGAGCGGTCGAGACGAAGCGAAGGCGTGGCCGGATGGCCGGGACGCCGGAGCGGAGTCGACCCAGAGTGGTCGAGGAACGGTCCGAATGCTCGATGAATTCGACAAAACTGCCGATGAGGTCTCCGTGCCGTCGCTGTACGGACGCGATCGGACGATCGACGTCCGGCTCCTCGGCCGGGGTGAGGTCCTCGGCGGGTCGCTCGGCGACGTCGCGCGGCAGCGGGAGCGCAGCCGGCGCCGGCGGATCGGGCGCATCCTCCTCGCGCTGACGCCGTTCGCCGGGTACGCGTGGTGGCGCATCGCCGTCGGCCGGCCCGTCCATCTCGGCTGGCCCGACATCAGCCTGCCGGCCGGGTTCCACGACTACCTGCCGGGTCTGCTGCTGATCGTCGTGCTCGGCCTCGTGCTCGCCGTTCCGATGGCCGCGGCGGGCCGCTCGCCGCACGTGACGTTCCGACCGAGCGAGATCCCCGTGGGCTTCGACGACGTCGTCGGGCTCGGCGTGGTGAAGGACGAGGTCGTCAAGACGCTCAACCTGTTCCTCGCGTACCGCACGTTCCGCGAGCGGATGGGCGGCAACCCGCGCAAGGCGATCCTGTTCGAGGGCCCGCCCGGCACGGGCAAGACGCACATGGCGAAGGCGATGGCCCGCGAAGCGGGCGTGCCGTTCCTGTTCGTGTCCGCCAGCGCGTTCCAGTCCATGTACTACGGGCAGACGAACCGCAAGATCCGTGCGTTCTTCAAGCAGCTGCGCAAGGCGGCCCGGCGCGAAGGCGGCGCGATCGGGTTCATCGAGGAGATCGACGCGATCGCGGGCGCGCGCAGCGGCATGCGGTCGTCGAGCGCGGTCGCGCTCGGCGAGACACCCGACGGCGAGCCCGCGTGGATGCGCGTCGAGCGCGTCGACGGACGCGAGGGCATCACGGGCGTCGTGAACGAGCTCCTCGTGCAGCTCCAGTCGTTCGACGAGCCGACGTTCGGCCGTCGCGTGCGCGGCATCGCGGTCGACTGGTTCAACCGGTTCCTGCCGTCGAACCACCAGTTCGTCAAGCGACCGGCGGCGTCGCCCAACATCCTCGTGATCGGTGCGACGAACCGCGCCGCCGACCTCGACTCCGCGCTCCTCCGGCCGGGTCGCTTCGACCGGTCGATCCACTTCGACCTCCCGTCGCGCTCGGGGCGGCGCGAGATCATCGACTACTACGTCGGCAGGAAGGCCCACGACCCCGAGCTCGACCGCGACGACCGTCGCGACCAGCTCGCCGCGATGACGTTCGGCTACTCGCCGGTGATGATCGAGCACCTCTTCGACGAGGCGCTCGTGTGGGCGCTGCGCGACCGCCGGGACGCGATGACGTGGGAGGACGTGCAGCAGGCCAAGCTCACCGAGGAGATCGGCCTGAAGCAGCCCGTCGAGTACACGGACGAGGAGAAGCGGACGATCGCGACGCACGAGGCGGGTCACGCGGTCGTCGCCTACCTCATCGGACGCGGGCGCAAGCTCGAGGTCCTGTCGATCATCAAGCGGCGTGACGCGCTCGGCCTGCTCGCGCACTCCGACGCGGAGGAGCGCTTCACCCGGACGCGGACCGAGCTCGTCGCCGCGATCCAGATCAGCTTCGGCGGCATGACGGCCGAGGAGCTGTTCTTCGGCGAGTCGGGCACCGGGCCCGGCGGCGACCTGGCCGCCGCGACCCGCGTCGCCGCGCAGATGGTCGGGTCGTTCGGCATGGCCGGTTCGCTCGTGTCCTTCGACGCGATCGAGCCCGGGCCGATCAGCCAGGGGATCGTCGCGAAGGTCGTCGGCGACGAGGAGGGCCGCTCCGCCGTGGAGCGCATCCTCAACCAGGCGAAGGCCGAGGTGCGCGCGCTGCTCGACGAGCACCGTCACCTCGTCGTCGCGCTGCGCGACGCGCTGCTGGAGCGCGAGGAGCTCGTCGGCGACGAGATCGTCGACGTGCTGCGTGCCGCGGCGCATGACTGACCCGCGCGTGATCGACGTCCGTCGCGCGGACGCGCGCGACGTTGCGCTCGCGCACGCAGCCGAGGGCGAGCTCGTCGTGCTCGCCGCGTCCGGTGACGACGCGTTGACGCGTGCCGGCGCGATCGCGCGCGCGATCACGGTCGACGGTGGACGCGCGGCCGTGTTCGCGGTCACCACCGACGACGACTGCGACCACGACGCGATCGCCGAGATGCTCGCCGAGCTGGACGTGCGCGAATAACCCAGGTGTAGTGATTCGTGGCGCCCTGGTAGGTTCGTCCGGCGGCCCGATCGATCCCTGGCGACCCGACGGGCACGCGGGGGAGAGCAGTGGACAGCGAGCGCGCGGCCCGCCGGGCCGGTTGGCGTCTCATGGCCGCCACGGTGCGGCCCCAGCTCGGATGGCTGTTGGGCGGCGTCGGGGCGGGCGCGATGTGGGCCGCGGCGAAGATCACCGTGCCGTTGCTCGCCGCGGCCGCGATCGACCAGGGCATCAAGACCGGCGACTCGGGCACGACGGCCACCTACGTCGGCATCGCGTGCGCGGTCGGGGTGCTGCAGGCGATCGGCACGTCGCTGCGGCGCTACTGCGCGTTCCGCATCTCGCTGCGCACCGAGGCGGACCTCCGCCATCAACTCTTCGCGCGCCTGCAGCTCCTGCACTTCTCGTTCCACGACCAGGCGCAGACCGGTCAGCTGATGGCGCGCGCCGTCACCGACATCCAGCAGATCGAGCCGGTGGTCATCCTCATCCCGCTCAGCATCGCGAGCGTGCTGCAGCTCCTCGCCGTCGCGGTCATCCTCGTGGCGACGAACTGGATCCTCGCGTTGCTCGCGCTCGGCGCGCTGCCCTTGCTGAACATCGCCGCGCAGCGGTTCACCCGCAAGATCCAGCCGGTCAGCCTCCATCTGCAGGAGGAGCTCGCCGATCTGTCGGGGGTCGTCGAGGAGAGCGTCGCGGGCGTGCGCGTCGTGAAGGGCTTCGGCGCGGAGCGGACGCAGCGCGACAAGCTCGCGGCGGAGGCCGGGTCCGTCCTGGACCGCTCGCTCGAAGCCGCGCGGCTGCGCGCGTGGTTCCTGCCCCTGGTCGACTTCCTGCCCCAGCTCAGCCTGGTCGTGATCCTCTGGTACGGCGGGCACCTCGTGTTGCAGGGCCACATGGCCGTCGGCCAGATCGTCGCGTTCAACTTCTACATCCTCATGCTGATCTGGCCCATGCGGATGTTCGGGATGCTGCTCGCGCAGGCGTCGCGCGCGTCGGCCGCCGCGGGTCGCATCCACGAGATCCTCGTCACCGAGCCGGAGATCCGCGACCGGCCGGGCGCGCACGGGCTGCCGGACGGCCCCGGGGAGCTGCGCTTCGAAGGCGTGTCCTTCGGGTACGGCGGCGGTCGCCACGTGCTCGACGGGCTCGACCTCGTGATCCGCGGTGGCGAGGCCGTCGCGCTCGTCGGCGCGACGGGCTCGGGGAAGTCGACGGTCGCGCGGCTCGTCCCGCGCTTCTACGACGTCGACGGCGGCCGCGTGCTGCTCGACGGCGTCGACGTGCGCGACGTGAAGGTGCGCGACCTGCGGCGCGCGGTCGGCATCGTCTTCGAGGACACGTTCCTCTTCTCCGACACCGTGCGCGAGAACATCGCGTTCGCCGATCCCGAGGCGAGCATGGACGCCGTTCGTCGTGCGGCCGACCTCGCGGGCGCGTCGGGCTTCGTCGAGCACCTGCCCGACGGCTACGACACGGTGGTCGGCGAGCAGGGCTACGGGCTCTCCGGCGGGCAGCGGCAGCGCGTCGCGATCGCGCGCGCGGTGCTCGCCGAGCCGCGTGTGCTCATCCTGGACGACGCGACGTCGTCGGTCGACCCGACGAAGGAGCACGAGATCCGGGCCGCGCTGCGCGAGGTCATGGCCGGGCGGACGACGTTGATCATCGCCCACCGCCCCGCGACGGTCGCCCTCGCCGATCGGGTCGTGCTCCTCGAAGGCGGCCGCGTCGCCGCGGAGGGCACGCACGACGAGCTGCTCGCGACGTCGCCCGCGTACCGGCGCGTGCTCGCAGCCGCGACCGAGCGTCCGTCGCGCGACGAGCTGGAAGCAGCCGGCTGATGGCGGGCCGCGACGAGACGCTCACGCGCGACGAGGCGCGCCACGTCGTCCGGCGGACGGCGCGCCTGCTCCGCCCCTACCGGCGGTCGATCGTCGTCGCGGTGGTGCTGCTCGTCGGCCAGGCCGCATGCCTGCTCGCGGGGCCCGCGCTCGTCGGACGCGGCATCGACGCCGGTCTCAACAAGCACAATGCGGGCGCGCTCGACGCCGCCGCGGCGATGTTCCTGGTCGTCGCGCTGCTGGGGCTCGCGCTCGGCCGTCAGGTGATCTGGTCGGTCACCCGCGTCGCGGAGACGTTCCTCCGCGATCTGCGGGTCGGGGTGTTCCGTCACCTGACGGACCTGGGCATGGACTTCTACGAGCGGGAGAAGACGGGCCAGCTGGTCGCCCGCATGACGTCCGACATCGACTCGCTCCAGGACCTCGTGTCGCAAGGTCTCGTGTCGATCGTCCAGAACGCGCTGCTGTTCGTCGGCGCGGTCATCGCAGTCCTCGCGCTGAGCCCGCTGCTCGCGGCCTGCACGCTCGTGCTCGTCCCGCCGCTCGCGTGGGCGACCGCGTGGTTCCGCCGCGAGTCGAACCGCGCGTATCTCGAGGTGCGCGACCGGATCGGCACGAACATGGCGACGCTGCAGGAGGGGCTCGCGGGCGTGCGGGTCGTACAGGCGTTCGCGCGCGAACGCGCGTGGACGCGGCGCTTCTGGAACACGAACGAGGCGCAGTTCGACGCGCACATGGAGACGGTGCGGATCTCGTCGACGTACTTCCCGGCGGTGGAGTTCACGGGCGTCGTCGGGATCGCGCTCATCATCGGGCTCGGCGGCTGGTTCCACGCGCTGGGGTGGGGGGTCAGCGTCGGCACGATCGCCGCGTTCGTCCTCTACCTCAACAACCTGTTCGACCCGATCCAGCAGCTGAGCCAGCAGTACAACACCGTGCAGCAGGCGGGGGCCGGCCTGTACAAGGTGTTCGGCCTTCTCGACGTGCAGACCACGATCGACGAGCCCGACGACCCGGTCGAGCTGCCCGACTCCGGGGCGCTCGAGGTGTCGCGGGTGTCCTTCGCGTACGGCTCACGCGACGGCGAGGGGATCGGCGACCTCGTCCTGCGCGACGTCACGCTGCGGGTCGCGCCGGGCGAGCGGCTCGCGCTCGTCGGTCCGACGGGCGCCGGGAAGTCCACCCTCGCCAAGCTCCTCGTGCGGTTCTACGACCCGCGTGACGGCGAGGTGCGCTTCGGCGGCGTCGACCTGCGCCACGCGTCGCTGCGGTCGCTGCGCGAGCGGATCGTCGTCGTCCCGCAGGAGGGGTTCCTGTTCGCCGGCACGGTGCGCGACAACATCCGGATCGGCAAGCCCGACGCGACCGACGCCGAGATCGAAGCCGCCGTCGACGCGCTCGACCTGCGCGAGCGGTTCGAGGAGCTCCCCGAAGGTCTCGACACCGAGGTCCGTGAGCGCGGGTCGCGACTGTCCGCGGGCGAGCGCCAGCTCGTGTCACTCGTGCGCGCCGCGCTCGCCGATCCGACCGTGCTCGTGCTCGACGAGGCGACCTCGAACCTCGACCCCGGGACCGAGCGCACCGTCGAGCGCGCGCTCGAGCAGCTCACGGAGGGACGGACGGTCGTGGTCGTCGCGCACCGCCTGTCGACCGCGGCGCGCGCGGACCGGATCGCGGTCGTTGACGACGGCCGGCTCGTGGAGCTCGGCTCCCACGACGAGCTCGTCGCGCGCGGCGGCCGGTACGCGCGTCTCTACGCGTCGTGGATGGCCGGTCACGCGGCCTGAACGCGGGCCGACGCCGTGTCGTCGGGTTCCAGCTCGACGACCGGCTCGAGCCGGTGCGCGAACCGGCGCAGCGTGCGGAGCAACGGGACGCCGAGCACGAGGATCAGCACCGCGTTGACGATCGCGCCGGCGGCGTCCCACCCGAGTGACGTCGCGACGTAGAACGACCAGTAGTGGTGCAGCGTCGTGCCGAGCCCCATGCCCGGCTGCCACGACAGCGGGCCCATGTCGCGCTCGAAGGGCCAGAACCAGAGGTTCATGATCGCCCCGTAGAGGAAGCCCCAGCACCAGCCGTACACCGCGACGACGATCACCTCGGTGCGCGGGCGCGTCGTCGCGGTGACGCGACCGAGCAGCCCCGCGCCGCCCGTCATCCACGCGAGCCCGAGCATCTGGAACGGCAACCACGGGCCGATCCCGCCGGTGATGACGGCCGACACCGCCATCGCGCACAGCCCGAGCAGCAGGCCGAAGCGGGGCCCGAAGGCGACGCCCGCGAGCACCGCGAGGAAGAAGATCCCGTTGCCGCCGCCGGGCAGCTCGAGCAGTCGGAGCAGTCCGCAGATCGCGCTCAACACGCCGAGCAGCGCGATCGTCGCGCCGTTCATGGTGCCGCGACGCACCTCGAGCGCGACCGCGACGACCACGAGCGCACCGACGACCGCGGCGACGAGCGGCGCGTCGCCGCTGTGCGCCTGGTTCGGGACCGCCTCGCTCGGCAGCCAGAACGGGTACAGGAACGCGGCCGAGCCCACGACGAGCATCAGCGCGTACACCACGACCGGCCGCCCGCGCACGCTCACGGAGCGACCTCCACACACGCGGCCGCGACGTCCTCGACGGTGAGAAACGGCGGGAGGACGCGCAGCACCTGCGGTGCGAACAGCGAGCCGGCAAGGACGTCGTGCGCGTCACCGTCCGCGACGATGTCGCCGTCGCCGAGGACGACCGCGCGTGTCGCGACTCGCGCGGCGAGCTCGA
Organism: Acidimicrobiia bacterium; assembly: GCA_035651955.1. Lineage (NCBI taxonomy): Bacteria > Bacillati > Actinomycetota > Acidimicrobiia > Acidimicrobiia bacterium. The sequence goes on along the minus strand of DASRES010000052.1, from coordinate 4,206 downwards.
CGTCGTGGGTCGCGAGCACGACCGCGCCGCCGCGTTCGGCGTGCTGGGCGATCGCGTGCTCGAGCGCGGCGTGGGAGGGCGCGTCCATCCCGCGCGTCGGCTCGTCGAGCAGGAGCAGCTCCGCGCCGCCCACCGCGACCGCGCCGACCGCGACGCGCTGGCGCTCGCCGCCACTCAGGCTGCGCGGGTGGCGCTCCGCGACCGTGGCGAGTCCGAGCGCGTCGAGCCAGTGGTCGACCGCGCCCTCGTCGCGCCGGCCGAGGAGGCGCAACGTCTCGACGAGCTCACGTCGGACGGTCGGGGCGAACAGCAGCGTGTTCGGGTCCTGGGGCACGTACGCGACGGTTCCGTCCCGGCGGACCGCGCCACCGCTCGGCGTGAGCAGCTGCGCGAGCGCGCGCAGCAGCGTCGTCTTTCCCGCACCGTTGCGGCCGAGCAGCGCGACGACCTCGCCGCGCCGGACCGCGACGTCGATGCCGTGGAGCACCTCGCGCCCGCCGAGCTCGACGCGGACGTCCTGCGTCTCGGCGAGGACGTCGCCCGGCGCGGCGCGTGCACGAGGCGCGCGGTCGGTGTGCGGTGCCACGGCTGTCCGTGCGGCGAGCGCGCGCGCGTCGCGCACTGTCAAGGGCAGCGGATCCCAGCCCAGGACGCGCCCCAGTCGTGTTACGGCGGGCGCACCCGGATAGGCGCCGAGCACCCGCGCCGGCGTGTCCGGCTGCGAGGACACGCGGCCGCGCTCGACGACGACCGCGCGGTCGGCCATCGGCGCGGCGCGCTCGAGCCGGTGCTCCGCGAGCAGCACCGTCGTACCGAGGTCCGTGTTGAGGCGCGAGATGGCCGCGAACACGTCGTCGGCACCTTGCGGGTCGAGCTGCGACGTCGGCTCGTCGAGGACCAGCACCGCCGGTGCGGTCGCGAGCGCGCCCGCGAGCGCGCAGCGTTGACGCTCGCCGCCGGACAGCGTCGCGGGCGACCGGTCGCGCAGGTGCGCGACGCCGAGCGCGTCGAGCACCTCCTCGACGCGGCGTCGCATGGCGGCGTCGTCGAACGCCAGGTTCTCGAGCGCGAACGCGACGTCCGCCTCGACGTGGTCGATCACGAACTGCGCCTCGGGATCCTGGTGCACGAACCCGACGACGTCCGCGAGGTCGCGCGGCTTCGACGTGCGCGTCGACCGTCCCGCCACGACGACGTCGCCGCGGAACCGACCGCCGCTCGCGTGCGGGACCAGGCCGTTGGTCGCGCGCAGCAGCGTGCTCTTGCCCGATCCCGAGGCGCCCACGACGAGCAGCACCTCGCCGGCCGCGACGGCGAGGTCGACGCCGTCGAGGGCGGGCGCGACGGCGTCCGGGTAGGCGAACGACAACGCCCGAAAAGCGACGCCGCTCACGTCTTCGCTCCTGGCGCCTGCGGCGCCGGGCCGCTGGGCCACGCTTCCGCTCGCCTCTCGGCTCGCTCGCTCAACGCGTCGGCCCTGCTCAGCGTCGCACTCGCGGCGAATCGCCCGGCGATTCGCCGGGAGGGGGCGACGACCACCGGCGCCGCGAGCGGGAGGAGCGCGAGCCCTGGCAGAACGTGGAAGACGGGCCAGCGCAACGGGCTCGTCGACCACACGAGGCTGGAGTCGCCGGCGAGCGACAGCAGCCCCAGCGCGACCGGCGCGCACATCGAGCACGCGACGACGGTCCAGTCGCGCGCGGTCATGCGGCGAGGCCGGTAGCGAGACCGCGACGACGCCGACGACGCGAGCAGCACGGCCGCGACCATCGCGCCGCACCCCAGCGCGCCGAGCAGCCCGGCCGCACCGGACGCACGCCCGACGAGCGCGACGAACGCGCCCGCGAGCGCGACCAGCGCGCCCAGCCCGCACCACGCCGCAGCCCGGTCGCTGCGCGCCGCGCGTTCGCGCGCGAAGCCCCGCGACTCCATCGACTCCGACAGCGCGACCGCGCGCTCCAAACCGCTCTCCAGCACCGGCAGCACCGTCCGCAGCACACGACCTCGCCGCGCCACCCGGCGCCCGCCGGTGCGCGCCCGGTCCGCCTCGCGGACATCGCGCACGGCGAGGACGGTCGACGGCACGAAGGCGAGCGCGACCGTCACGACGAGTCCGAGCTCGTGGAACGCGCGCGGTGCCGACTGCACGAGCTCGTAGTGCGACGCGACCGCGTTGAACGCACCGAAGACCGCCATGATCCCGACGATGGCGAAGCCCTCGGACGCGGACTGCAGGATGACCGGGAGCTCGACCGTCCCGCCGACCGTGAAACCGCCCAACATCTTCGGGAGGGTGACGGCCGGCGTCGTGAACAGCACGTGGCCGAGCCCGTGCGTCGTCGCGACCGCGAGCACCACGCGGATGAGCGCGAAGACCACGCCGACGGCGACGAGCGCGGGGAACGCGCGCGCGTACGGGCTGTGCCCGCCGTCGAGCTCGACCACCAGTGCGGCGAGCGCGATGACGAGCACGACGTACGCCGGGTTGGGCGCGATCTGCACGCAGCACGCCGCCGCGCACCCCCACAGGAGCCACGTGACCGCGTGCCAACCACCGCGCGGCTTTGACGACGTCGCCGGCATCTCTCTAAGGTGCGCACCCGACTGCGGTCGCGCGCAACCCGGATGTTGCGTGCGGTCCCGCCGGAGCGATCCGGCGGGGCGGGGGAAGTCGGTGAGAGACCGACGCTGACCCGCAACTGTGAGCGGTCACGGTGGCGACAGGGACCACCGGGGTCGCGAGCCAGGATGCCCGCCGCGGTTCACCGGGCGACCGGTGCTGCCGTATCCACGAACCGCCCCGGAGGCGGTCGACCGAAGGCCCTCGAGGAACGGGGCCAGGCGGAGGTCCCATGTCGCGCACCCGACTGCTCGCCGCTGTTCTCGTCGCGCTCACGTTCGTCGCGCTCGCCTCGACCACCGCGCCCGCCGGCGCGGCCAGCTCGGCCGACACGACGGCCGCGAACAAGGCCGTGGCCTGGTTGAAGACCCAGCAGCAGGCCGACGGCGGCTTCGAGGTCGCAGGCTCGCCGGGGTTCGAGACCCGCGACGCCGTCCTCGCCATCGCGGAGGCGGCGCAGACCAGCTCCACGTGGAGCACGAGCGAGGCGCTCGCCGCGGTGCAGGCCGTCACGAAGAACGGCAAGAACCCCCTCGACGAGCTCGACACGTACGCCGACAGCGGGATCGGCGCGGGCGCGGCCGGGAAGCTGATCGTGCTCGTCGTCGCGCCGCTCGGGCTCGACCCCACGCACTTCGACCCGGCGGGCAACGGCGGGTCGGGGAGCGACCTCGTCGCGCGGCTCGGGTCGCCGAACGCGAGCGGGTCGTTCGGCGTGTTCAGCGACACGCTCTACGGCGCGCTCGCGTGGAAGCTCGTCCACGGATCCGTCCCCGCCTCGACGATCGGCGCCATCCGCGCCGCGCAGGAGCAGAGCGGCGGCTGGGACTTCAGCGGCGACCCGACGAAGACGACGATCGACATCGACACGACCGCGCTGGCGGTGCAGGCGCTCGTGGCGGCGGGCGTGCCGACGAGCGATCCCGCGCTGCAGCACGCGCTGACGTTCCTCGCGACGAACCAGAACGCGAACGGGAGCTGGAGCTCGTTCGGCTCGCCCGACCCGAACTCGACGTCGACCGCGACGATGGCGGTCACGGCGGCGGGCTACGACACGTCGACGTCATGCTGGCGTGACACGTTCGACCGGTCCAAGGTCGGTACCGCGTACGTCGCACCCGACGTCTTCCTCCGCTCGTTGCAGCAGGCCGACGGCCGCATCGCGAGTCCCAACGACAGCTTCGGCATCAACACGTTCGCGACGAGCCAGACGGTGGAGGCGCTGCTGCTGTCGTGGCTGCCGGTCGACCGTGCCGACGAGCAGGTGTGCGTCGAGCCCGCGGCCCAGACGACGCCGACGACGATCACGCCCGCGACCGCCGCGCCAGCCAACGGCAGTGGCGCGAGCGTCGAGGGTGCGTCCGTCGAGAACGGCGACACCGCGGCGGGCGCGCTGCCGAACACGGGCGCGCACGGCACCGTGCCGCTCGCCGCGATCGGTGGCGCGTGCATCGGTGTCGGCATCGCGACGCTCGCGGTGTCACGGCGGCGCCGGTTCGCGTCGGAATGAGGATGCGTCCTCGGGTCGCGGCGCTGCGCGTCGCGGCGGGCCTCGTGCTCGCGCTCGGCGCGCTCGCGACGTCCGC
>DASRES010000051.1 GCA_035651955.1 Acidimicrobiia bacterium | reverse complement strand
GCGGTGCCCCCGCCCTCGAGGAGCCCTCGAATCCCGTCCGGCGTGTACGACGCGATGATCAGGTACCTCGGCATCGTCCCCTCCCGACGTCCTCTGCGGGGAGTGTCGCCCCGAGGACTGTCGGCGACAAGGGGTGTCCGTTGACCGTGAACCACCGTGGTTTGGTCGCACCGCCCCGGTACCGCGCCGGAGACCTGTCACGGACGTGACCGCGCGTGAGCACCGCGTTCGCGCCCGCCTGCTCCGGGCGGTTGGCTTCGCACCGCCCGTGAACCGTCTGCCCGGTCCAGGGCAGTGTGCCCGGAGCAGGAGTCGAACCTGCACGCCCTCGCGGGCCGGCGGGTTTAAGCCGCCTGCGTCTGCCGTTCCGCCACCCGGGCGCCCGGCGCCAGGGTAGGCGGACGTGACGGCGGGCCCGACCCCTCGGGTGACGCGCGCACGACATCGGCCAACGCCCTGCGGAGCCGGTCGGCGTGCTCGCCGCACAGCCGGTTCGCCACGAGCACGCCTTCCACCATGTCCTCGGTGACCGACGCGAACGGACGACCGCGCAACTGCACCGACACGACGGCACCGCCCGGGTAACGGCGAATCGAACGGGGCGCGCCGCGCACACGCGGCGGGCTGCGGAACGCGGGAACGCTGAGGCCCGCGGCGCGCGCCGCGGCGCCGAGGCGGCGGGCGGCGTCGGCGAACAGCAGGCTCGGCGAAGGCGGGGTCGCATCCCCGGTCGGTTCCACGTGCACACGATCGCACGGGGGTACGACAGTGAACGCTCGTGCGTCGCCCGCCCGCGCTCCACGCGGTTTGGTGACGCACGAGGGCCCGGCCGGGTAGACCGAGCCCGTGACCGTCCTGGTCGGGACCTCGGGGTGGCAGTACCGCGACTGGCGGGGGACGTTCTACCCGCCGGGCGTGCCGCAGAGCCGATGGCTCGACGACTACTCGTCGCGGTTCGAGACCGTCGAGGTCAACAACACCTTCTACCGGCTTCCGCGCGCGACGACGTTCGAGAAGTGGCACGACGGCACGCCCGACGACTTCGTCGTCGCGCTCAAGGCGAGCCGCTACCTCACCCACATCCGCCGTCTGCACGACCCCGACGACTCCGTCAAGCTCCTGCTCGATCGCGCGAAGCCGCTGCGCGAGAAGCTCGGGCCCGTGCTCGTGCAGCTCCCGCCGAACCTCTCGGTGTCCGTCGACGCGCTGACGGAGACGCTGGACGCGTTCGGCGACCGTGTGCGCGTTGCGTTCGAGCCGCGTCACCGGTCCTGGTTCGACGACGCGGTCTACGAGGTCCTCGCGAAGCACGATGCGGCGCTGTGCCTCACCGACCGGCACAGCCGCCCGGGACCCGTCGTCCGCACGGCGAGCTGGTTCTACCTCCGGTTCCACGAGGGCAACGCGTCACCGCACCCGTGCTACGGCACGCGCGCGCTGAAGTCGTGGACGGAACGCCTCCGCGAGCTGTGGAGCGCGAGCGCGGACGGATACGTCTACTTCAACAACGACGGCCGCGCGTGCGCGCCGCGCGACGCGGCCCGGTTCGCACGCGACGCGGAGCACGCCGGTTTCGACGTGGGACGCGCCGCCGACCCGCGCCGGTGCCGTCTCGCAAACTCCTGAGACGGCCGCCCCGGCGGTCGCTACCGTCGTCGCTCCATGCGCATGGCACGGCGGACGGACCACGACCGCGAGATCGTCCGCCTCGCGCTCCCCGCGCTCGGCGCGCTCGTCGCTGAACCGCTCTACATCCTCGCCGACACCGCGATCGTCGGGCATCTCGGCACGCATCCCCTCGCGGGCCTCGCCATCGCGGGCAGCCTGCTCACCTCCGCGTTCACGCTGTTCAACTTCCTCGCGTACGCGACGACCGGCGCTGTCGCGCGGCAGGTCGGCGCGCGCAACGGTCGGCTCGCGATCGAGCAGGGCATCGACGGCATCTGGCTCGCGGCACTGCTGGGCTGCGCGCTCATCGTGATCGGCGTCGCGATCGCGAGCCCGGTCGTGGACATCATGGGGGCGTCGCACGTCGTACACCCGTTCGCGCTCACCTACCTGCGCATCAGCCTGCTCGGCTCGCCGGCGATGCTCGTGACGTACGCCGGCACCGGATTCCTGCGCGGCTGGCAGGACACGCGCACGACGCTCGTCGTCGCGGTCGCGCAGAACGTCGTGAACCTCGCGCTCGAGCTGCTGCTCGTCTACACGCTCGGCCTCGGCATCGCCGGCTCGGCCTGGGGAACGGTCGCGGCG